>JAGQVF010000107.1:0-11385 GCA_020438135.1 Bacteroidales bacterium
CCGTTGCCTCCGGGATTAGGATTATATAACATTTCAGAATTATCAGTTAAGGCGCTAGCAGGGCATTTATTACTGAGTTTTTATTAAGATTATATTATAGACATTGCCAGACTTTGGAAACACTTGCTGATGTTGTCATTGATATACTTTTTGAAAATTAATATTACCTTCCGTTTGTAACAAAGATGAGGTAATTTTATTTAATTTATGTAAAAGAGATGAGGTAAATGTAATATGTAAAGGTCCACTCCTCACCCGATCACTTTTTTTAATACCTTTTCAATTTGCCCGGGTGATTCTTTAGAGAAAGTGCACTGACTTCAATCCAACTGTATCCACACCTGTAACCACAAAAAGAAAAAAGCCTTGCAAATTGTTTATCTACAAGGCTTTTCTCTATTTATCAGTAGTCCGTAGGGGAATCGAACCCCTGTTACCAGGATGAAAACCTGGCGTCCTAACCCCTAGACGAACGGACCATTGTTGTTATTTTGTAAAGAACGAATCTCAATTTTGAGGGTGCAAAAGTAATATTTTTTTTAAAAAAAACAAGAAAATCTAAAAATTCTGAAAAAAAATTGATGCGATATTTTATTGCAAATCGGCCTGGAATTTAAAGCCCAACCGTTTGCCTGTTTTGATCTGCATCGAATCCATGGCTGTTTTAAATTCCGCTACCGACACCTCCTTAATCTGGTCGTAGGGTGGCGTTAACAAATCGAAATTGAGGGTGTAATAAACCGATGATTCGAGGATTTCAAATACCTTTTTTTCATTGATCTCACTTTGGCCAAAGTTGGTATATAAAAAGCCCAATTCACGTTTTCCTTCGATGAAATAGTGGTTATCCTTGTTAACGAAAATCCTTCCGATCAGGTAGCCGAGGTCATTCAGCCGGTTGTATTTAAATGAGTCGCTCAGGAAATTAAAGATGTTGATGATGCCGCAATACGACCTGTCCTTATCTTCCTGCACATAAGGCGTTTTGATCACTTCATGATCCCTCGGAAACTCGAAAACATTGGTATGCATCATGAAAACAAGGGTATCGCCGGCAAATTTAAGTTCCGCCTCAAACTCGCTTTTATCTTTATATATAAAAGGTATTTCCTTCGCATCAGCCGAATCGATTTGGTAATAAAGCTCTGTCATCTCCGACATGGCTTTCTTTAAAAGGTTGAGTGTTGCCAGCGTATTTTTATACACATCCTGTTTGAGGGTGGCTTTACGCACCAGCGCTTCAAAAAGCTTTTTAGATTTGGGTTCGGGCGTCATTGGTTATTATTCAAAGGTGAAAGTTAGCTGGAACATTTTCGACCGCATCGATTCGATACCATCGGTGTAAATGTTATCATCGCGTTTCAGGACATCGATCAGTCCATATGACATTTTGATTTCCGTTCCGAATTTAAACCATTCAAAGTAGAAATCGAAGCCAACGCCCAGTTCTCCGTACAAATCGTGTTGTTTCAGTTTTACCTGTACTTCAGCAGCATCCCTGTTCTTTTTTGCCTGTGATGCGAGATCGATCCGGTAATTGAAGCCGGACAGGACGTATGCCCTGAAATTGTTTAGACGTTGGGATTTATATTTCAGATGCAGGGGTAATTCGATGAATGTGGAAGAAACACTTTTTTCAACTTCAACAATCTCATCATCACCGTCCCTGAATTTTTGAAAGCGGTATTCAAGTTGTCTTTCTCCGAAGGCAAGCGATGGGATCAATCTCAGGTCGAAATAGTTACCCAACCGGAGGTTCCCGACAATTCCAACTGTGAAACCGTAGGAAGGAATATGTTCTACTGAATAGATCTTGGCGGAATCGGCATTGATTTCCTGGGCAGAGATTGAGTCGAACAAGGTGTAGTTAAGACCTTCCATCGGTCGTATTGAAAAATGCATTTGGTTTACGGCAAGAATAAATCCGAAATGGTATTTGGCATGATCGTATGCCGGCATGTTATTGAGTTTTTTTATCTGTGAAAAAGACGAAAAGGTTAGAAGAACAAGCAGTCCGGTCAGTGATATGATTCTTAATTTTCGGATCTTCAACGGCATCAATTTTTTGATATGTATTAACGGGAGCTGATTCTTTTTATTTTCGGGCAAATTTAAATATTATTTCCTTGAAGGTTCGTGTCTTACGATCTGAGTTTTAGGATTTCTTTTAACAATTTGATTTTATCCACCGGAATAACACCTACCTTTTCGCAAACGATACCACCTGCCATGTTCGAAATAAATGCAATTTCCTCTGCCGGTATTCCCAGTGCCAGGCACAATGAGGCTACACTGATCACAGTATCCCCGGCCCCCGACACATCGGAAACCGAGCGAACCCAGGTGGGGAAGATGTGGGTACTTTTTTCGTTATCATCCCGGTAATCAACAAAAATTCCGGCCTCCGAAAGGGTGATAAGGATGATTCCTGCATGGATCACTTCTCTTAATTGTGAAGCTGCTTTCCTCAACTCCGATTTTTCGATCACAGGCACATCAATGTGGAGTCCCTCCTTCAATTCCTTTAAATTGGGCTTGAACAGCGTAACATTTTTATAGGAAAGGAAATTGTTTTTTTTGGGATCGACTGCAACAGGAACTCCCATGCTGTTTGCTTTTGCAACTACCTTTTCAATTAATCCGGGGGTGATTACCCCTTTGTCGTAATCCTGGAAAATAATTACACCTGGTTTCTGACGAGCAATAATATGTTCAAATCTTTCGACGAGAAGGGTTTCGTCCTCTTTTGAAAGACTGCCTGTATCTTCTTCGTCCACCCGTAGCATTTGTACTTTATTGCCAATCACCCTGAATTTGGCAGTAGTTATCCTGGAATTGCTTCTGATCAGCCCTGAGGTATCCATTCCGCTTTCTTCAAGAAGTTGGATAAATTCATCTCCTTTTTTGTCATTTCCCACTACCGAACACAAAACAGGTCTGGCACCCATCGAATGTATGTTGAGCGCCACGTTGGCTGCACCGCCCAAACGGTTTTCACGTTTGTTTACTGCTACAATAGGGACCGGTGCTTCCGGAGAGATTCGTTCAACCTTACCCCAGATGTATGAATCGATCATAACATCACCTATTATCAGGGCGGTTACCTCATTAAAGTCTTCAAAAAGTTTTATGTAATCGTTTTGTTGCACGTCGCTTGATGTTTCTCAATCGCGCAAAATTAGGAAATTAGATGGAACATTATCAGAAAATCAAATACGGCTTAATGAAGCTCCTCCAGTGCATTTTCCATTCGATCGAGTGCTTCTACCAATATATTTTTTGAGGTAGCATAGGAAATACGTACACAATTAGGATTTCCGAATGCTGCACCCGGAACAATTGCAATGTGTGCCTTTTCGAGCATATATACGCAAAAATCGGTATCGTTTTCAATGCGCATTGAACCATTGGTTTTTCCAAAATAGTGCGATATGTTGGGGTAAATATAAAAAGCACCCTCCGGCTGGTTCGATTTGATGCCGGGCATTTTGTTCAGTTTTTCAATCACCATTTTCCTTCTTTCGCTGAATGCATTTACCATTTCTGTTACATCTTCCGAAACGCAATTCATGCTTTCGATGGCCTTCAGCGATGCCCACTGCGAAATGCTGCTGGGGCCGGAAGTAACCTGCCCCTGAAGTTTATCGCAGGCTTTTGCAATTTCCAGTGTGGATGCCATGTAGCCGATTCTCCAGCCTGTCATGGCGTATCCTTTTGAAACACCATTCACCAAAATTACCCTATCACGAATATTTTCAAAAGTTGCAATTGACTCGTGTTTACCTTTATAATTGATGTATTCGTAAATTTCATCTGAAATGATAAATATGCGCGGATGTTTCTCAAGCACTGCTGCCAGCGCTTTCAGTTCTTCATGTGAATAGACTGATCCGGTAGGATTACAGGGGGAACTGAACAGGAATACCTTTGTTTTTGGTGTGATGGCTTCTTCTAGCTGTTGTGGTGTAATTTTAAAATCCTGATCGATGGTAGCCCTGATATCTATCATATTGCCTTCAGCAAGTTTAACCATCTCGGGATATGATACCCAGTAGGGGGACGGAACGATCACTTCATCTCCGGGGTCAACGAGACACAGAATGGCGTTGGCAATGGATTGTTTGGCTCCGTTTGAAACCACAATTTGCTGAGCACTGTAATTGAGCCCGTTTTCTGTTTTCAGTTTTTTAGCGATGGCCTCCCTCAATTCTGCTGTTCCTGCTACGGGTGTGTAATGCGTATGATTGGAGTGAATGGCATCGATAGCTGCCGTTTTTATACAATCGGGGGTATTAAAATCGGGTTCGCCAATGCTGAGATTGATCACATCTACTCCCCGTGCTTTCAGCTCACGGCTTTTTCTGGCCATTTCAAGTGTTGCCGATTCAGATAAATGCCGTATTCGTTTCGATAGAATTTCCATACTGTTTATCGTTTAACAATAAAAGAGACAAATGTAAAGAAATATTGATATATCCCTGAATTTACCATAATAATTTATATCATTGTGAGAAAACGGGTAAATGTTACGAAAACCGGCTCAATTTTGTTTTGCCCGGATGGGCAGTATGGTCTTTGTTTTACTGATTCTGGTATCAGTGAAACCTATTTCTGCCTCAGGACAGGAGAAAAGTCTTTTTCGATCTTTTTCCCAACTGAGCCGGCCTGAAAAGTGGTGGGTAGTCACACATCCCTTTATTGCCGCTAAAACCTTCCGTATCTCAGAACAATCGAGCGATACCGCACAAATGTTGGTAAAAAGAGATATGCTGGATGGTGACATTCATGGCGGACAGGTGGATGCCTTTAAACACGCCTTTTGGATGGCGATGCTGGTTCAACACATCCGGCCGGCAAAGGCGAGAAAGTTAGGCAAGGCACATGAAAAGGGAGATTACCTGAACTTTAAACAAAAATTAAAATCGGGTCAAACAACCACACATGATCAGGCAGCAACGGAAATGGACCTCTTTAACAATGAAAAGGGGATAGAGATAGGGCTGGCTCACAAAAATGAAACTGTTGATGCATTGAGAGATCATGTAATCGATGCCATATTAAAGGGTGATATGATGAAGATCAGAAAGGATCAGCATGGAAATTCGCTGAGTGCAACTGGTGATATTCTTCCTACCTCCGATTATAAAAATAAATGGGAAACTAAAAGAGTATTGGTGCCAAGCGATGAATTTCCGGGCCAGAATCCATAAAAAAAGGGCAGCCTGAGCTGCCCTCTTTATCAATACATATTGCTTATTTAATTAACCTCTTCATGATCATTCCCTTGTCGGAAATTACCTGGAGATGATACAATCCCTCTGTTAGACCGCTTAATGGTATTTCGAGTGATTGATTTCCGGCTGCCAGAGCTTTATTAAATGATTTGACAACCTGTCCGAGCTGGTTCAGAATGTTCACCTGCAGATCTGTATTTTGAATCAGCACCATATCGATGTGGGCTTTGGAGCTTGCTGGATTCGGATATACTTCACCAACATAGGTTGCAAACGCCTGTTGTTCGTCAATGCTGAGGAATGCACTGTTGCTTTTCACAATAAATGCGAGCGACGATTCCATGTTGTTTTCATCAAGGGTGATGGTTACAACCTCAGAGGCAACGCCCGGCATCTCAACGGCAACTTTGTAGGTTCCGAGTGCCAGGTCAGAAAAAGAGAACAATCCTTCATCGTTGCTGGCCATAAACCGCAAGGGATCGCCGTTTTCGTTCATCAGCATCACCATGATGTTTTCTCCTGGTCCGGCTTTGGTGTCTCCCATGGTAATGCTACCGGAAATTGAGCCGGGTCCTGAAGTAATCGTTGTAATGGGTACAAGTTCAATATCATATGGATTTTGAGGATCACCAATGGAGATCAGATCAGAATCGAACCAGAACATGGCATCACCGTAATACGTTGGGAAATAATCATAAAATGCTCCCGATTGTGGTGTAAGGCTTGCAAAGATGTAATAGTCACCCGGAGCAACGTTGTTAAAGTGATACAATCCGGATCCCGGCGTAGTCATAGTAAATTCATAGCTGAACGAACCGTTGTTATTCATTCCGAAAAGTCCAACCAGAGCAAAATCAGCAGGTTCGGAATCTCTCCAAATGTGCCCGTATATTTCATCACCTGTGTTTCCGTTTAACGACACATCCTGGCAGCTAACAGCAAAACAGCTATCCATCGTAGGTTCCCAGGCATAGGTTGTAAGACAAACTGTAAACATATCGCCCATGGCAGGGTCAAAAGTATGTTCAACAGAAGGGCCAACACCGGTGGTGCCGTCACCAAATTCCCAGAAAAATTCTGTTGCCGGGATGGGGAATGACTCGCCCATGAAATTGAAGGTATTTTCATCTACCTGATCGAACCAAAACATGTTTTCACATCCTGTTCCGTTTCCGCCGACCCAAACCACCTGCGATGATTCTGCCATGCACGAGTCTCCTGTATTGGGATTAAAGCTTGTAGTTAACAAGGTTACAACAAATTGTTCACCCGTCACAGGATCGTAAGAATGTGTGGCTGACTGTCCGGTTGCTGTCGTGCCATCACCAAAATCCCAGAAGTATGAATTTGCCGGTACCGGGAAAGATTCACCCATGAAGTCAAAAGTAATGTTATCCGAAGTTTCGTACCAAAACCAGTTGTCGCAATCACCACCATTATTCTCAACGATCACTTCCATCGAGGAGATTGCCACGCACGAATCACCTATGGGAGATTGATGGAAAGTGGTTAAAGTTACGAGGTAAATTCCCGTACCGCCGGGTTCATAGGTGTGATCAATGGCAGGCCCTTCGGCGGTTGCTCCATCACCAAAATTCCATAAGTAAATATCAGCCGGAGGATCACTTTCTCCCATAAACATAAACGAACTATTTCCCATGGGTTCAAAAGTGAACCAGTTTGTGCATTCAGTGGTATTGCCACCAACCCAAACGCCCTGATAAGAGATAGCAACACAAGTGTCGGCCGATCCGGGAATCATATGATATGTGGTAAGAGAAACCTGAACGTTTCCTGTAAAGGACTCATCATAAGTGTGTTCAACCGTTTGGCCGGTTGCGGTTTGATTATCACCAAAGTCCCACTCGTAATACGATGCAGGAGGTAATCCTTCTCCCTCAAATGTAAAGGTATAATTATCATTGCTGTTGTAGAAAAACCAATTTTGGCAAAAACTGGTATTTCCGCCGATGGCAACAGGTTGGCTGGAAGTGGCCATACATGAATCCAGGGTAACCGGGTCGAAACTGATCGTTGTTAAGGTTACGATCACCGAATCATACACATTGGGATCATACACATGTGATACAGAAGGTCCTTCACCGGTTGTTCCATCGCCAAAATCCCAGAAAAACAGATCGGCAGGGAAGGGGACACTTTCACCCATAAACTCGAAGGAGACATTGTCCCAGGTTTCGTACCAGAAGAAGTTTTCGCAGTCGCCTCCGGTATTATTCAGTTCTACTTCCACGCAAAAAACATCATAGCAGGTGCTGTCGTTTGAGGATATGGTAAGGCAAACCTGGAAGGGACCAAAGCTATTGTACATATGTGTAGGATTTTGTTCGAAAGAAAAGTTCCCATCTCCAAAATCCCAAAACCAGTTATCAATAGAACCCACCGATTCATCTGTAAAATATACCGTTTGAATACCGGTTGGATTTTGCATTACTTCATAACTGAATCCTGCAAAACATCCGGGGACTATGGAATCATTGCAAATGATAAAGTCATGAACGATATTCATATTCCCTGGATTGAAAAATCCGCTTTCAACATGCGGAATACCCAGGCAGTCGAAGGTCATAACTTCATAATTTCCCTGGGTCATTGTAAAGAGAGAGTCATAATAGAATCCACCGTTATCTGTCGTCATGCTGATTGTTTGAGTCATTCCGGCAGACATGATAGTGGCGATAACTTCCTTCCCTGGTACGGGTGTTCCTATTGTTTCATCCAAAACATGGCCTGAAAAAGTCAGGATATTATCCTGTCCGATCGTTAGCATGCTGCTAAAGATGAGGATGAGCAATGTAATTAAATGTCTTTTCATTGTAAGTAGATGTTATTGTTAAACTTTTATTTTATTGCGTATTGATAATGACCTGAAATAAAAATGCAGTATTTCGAAATAACTGTTGATTATATGACCATGAAAATTTCATTGGTTGCCCCGTCGTCAAAATTATTTGATAATTTTCCGGATAAATGTTTGTTTTTGATTCTCAAAATCGATTCTGATAAAATATATTCCTTTCTTAAGATTCCCTGTAAAAATTGCAATATCCGTGTTTTCACCTTGTGTTTTAAATTTAGCCTGGCAGATGATTTCTCCGTTAACAGTGAAAAGGTTATACATACCCTGCGTTGCATCCAGTGCTCGGATGTTAATTTTAACTTCATCTCCCACTGGGTTGGGGTAGGGGTTACCTACTAAAAGATCGATGGCCTTGTGATCATTCAAGCCAACATTGGGTTCATAAAGCTCCAGCATTACATAAGGTATGGGCATCGCGTCGTCAAGCACAATGGTAACAGCCTGCGAATATAATCCGGCTGCTTCAGCATACAGTGTGTATGTTCCCTGCGCAAGATCCCAAAAATTAAATAAACCACCGTCTTCCGTTTTTGTAAACCCGATGAGGGTATTCGATTCATCAAAGAGAATTACATCAACATCCGACACATTTTGGTTTACCAGTAAGTTTGATGCAAAGTTTGTTACCTGTCCGTGAATGGTTTCAGATCCCGGTGTCGCCTCACTTATTTCAGGCATCGATATGTCAAGGTCAAAAATGTTATTTGTTAAGGTATGTACTACAGCATCCTGCCAGTTAAGGACATTCGGATAATATGCAGGAAGCCATTTATAATAGTTTTGCGAACCTTCTGTTAAACCTGCTTTAACAATATATTTTCCTTCCCTTACGGATGGGAAAAAATAGAATCCAAGGTCGTAAAACTGTGTTGTATCCAATGGAATCAATTGATTTCCGTAAGTTTTGTAAAGGTATGCAAAACCTGTATCCACAATGGTTGTATCTCCACTCTGGTTGTTGATCGGATAGTTGTCCTCAAGTAAAATCCCTCCCAGGTAAAAATAGTTCGGGGTTTGTAACTGTTTACAGCTTATATGATTAACAACACCAACGGATGGAAAATTCCTGGTGGCTTTCAGGCAAACTTCATAATTGCTGCCTACTTCAAACTGGTGAACGGGGTTTTGCATATTGGAAATATTTCCATCCCCAAAATCCCACAACCACTCATCCGGTTCACCTGTTGAGTTATCCAGAAAATGGTATTGGGCCGGCTGGCCGGAAAGTGTATCGAGGTAAAACGAAAAATCTGCAGTCAGAATATAATCGACCTCTATGGTTTCGCAAAACTCATCCGAACATATAAAACCGAGGCTGTCACTAATTATTTCAAGACAAACCTGTTTGGGCCCGGGTGAATTGAATGTATGAACCGGATTTGGATTTACGGATGATTGACCATCACCGAAGTCCCATAGATAATTGGTAACAGGTCCCAACGATGCATCAAAAAACTGAACCGTGAATGGGTCTCCCGGGTTGGACTCCCAGGTGAAAAAAGCTTCACAGGGCTGATTGCTTCCAACCGTTATCGTTTGTGAAGATATGGCTATGCAGGTATCACTACCTGCCGGAAATGTATGATAAGTAGTTAGCGTAACCGGAAAATCGCCACTAAGGCTATTATCATAGGTGTGAGTAACCGCCGGGCCGGGTGCACTGTTGCCATCGCCAAAATCCCATTGAAAAAACTGGGCTTCCGGTAATGCATTTCCCATAAACTCAAATGTGTAACCATCCATTGTGTTAAAATCGAACCAGTTGGTGCAATCACCGCCATTCCCGGCTACCCATATATTTTGCGATGATGTGGCAATGCAGGAGTCAAGTGTAACCGGATCAAAAGTAATGGTTGTGAGTTCAACTTCAACAAATTGATTGCTGAGTTCATAATAGTGATCTGCTACCGGGCCAATGGCGGAATAGCCATCACCGAAATCCCAGAAAAAAGAATTAGCCGGAGGATCGGCATCTCCCGTAAAGATAAAGTTTTTATTATCGGGTGTATCGTAAACAAACCAGTTGGAACAATCGACAATTGTGGAATCTATCACGACATCCATGCAGATATTGTCGGAACATGAACCAGCCTCAGCCCAAATAGTAAGGCAAACTTCGAATTCACCAAATACATTGTAGGTATGTATCGGATTTTGTTCAGAAGAAGTGTTCCCATCACCAAAATCCCAGAGCCATTCCTCCGGTACTCCAATAGACAGATCCGTGAATATAATTGTGTTAAAACTTCCGGGATCAGGCAACCAGGAAAAATTTGCAATGCATGAAGGAGGAATTTCGGTGCAAATTTCAAAATCAAAAATAAATAGTGTGCTATCGGGTGAAAAACTGCCCTGCTGGGTATGGGGATTACCCTCGCAGTCAATTGTGGAAACAATTACTGATCCTGTATTTACTACCTGTATGGTATCGATGTAATAATAACCATTAGGAGTAGTTGTCAGGTTGAAAATTTGCGAATTACCTGATCCAAAGGTTTCTATCATCACAGAATGGTTTTGAACCGGAAAACCTGTTTCAAGACTGGTGATTGTTCCGCTCACCTGAATATTGTAGGTTTGTGTGGCCGCAGGCAAATGAAATATAAGTGCCAGCAGCAAAAAGCTGGTTTGTATAAGGTGTTTTATCATGGTTTACCGAATTTAAAAATTATACCCGTCCTGAGGCCCAGTGCCCATGGCGATTTAACTGAATAAGTCCTTTGATAGACCGGTTTTGCCCAATAGCTGCCTGTAGGTTCTGCTACAAGCAACACATTTCGTGATAACCTGTAATTAAATCCCAATCCCCCCGAAAGGGCAAAATTTGATTGTATTCTTTGTGGCGTTTGATCATTGATCTCAATCCAGGTTGCATTGCTGTTTTCAAATTCAGCCTGTTTTTCGTTACTGCTGATAAGTATATTATAAGTTATACCTGCACGCAGGTAAACGGACAAACGCCTGTAGCTTTGTACTTCTATACCGGCATAAAGCGGAATCCTCAGGTAGGTGTAGGAGTTTCTGGTGTTAATGTTTTGATTGTAAAACAGTGTATCATACACATTTTCTGTAACAGTATGAAGAACCGGCTTTCCGGTAGTTTCATTAATGGTTACCTGATCAACCTTGTAATAATAGCCAATGCTATCGTATTGTGCGTAATTTACATCGAAAATTCCATTGTTATGAGTAATTCCCAAACCTATACCCGACTCAAGGTACCAATCGTTTTTTTCGTATCGTATCGAAAGGTCAGTGTTTAAGTTAAAGTTG
>JAGQVF010000107.1:11458-20921 GCA_020438135.1 Bacteroidales bacterium
TTTTTACCATAATCATCAGTAAATGCTAAGTCGATGTTACGGAAATAATTTCTGTCAGTTGGTATGGGATAGGGATTATTCATTAATGCCACGGTTGAAGCCAGTGCTTCATTTCTTTGTAATCGTTCCAATCCGGGATAGATTTCGAAAGAGTTGATTGGCTTGGTTTCTGGATTGACGAGTTGATCAGGTTCCGGTTTCTTCCGATCAACTAAATTATGTGATTCTTCAATTTTTAAGGGTTTAATATTGATTTCTTTTTCGACTATGGCATTCGGTTTTGATGCCTGTTTAGCTGACTGGGATGTATGTGTGATTGGCAATTTATTTTCCGATGGTGATCGATCTGCATCCGCAGGTGCCATGGCGGCCTCAGAAGTTTTGGTTAAAATTTGTGAATTGGCATTTGAGTTGACATTTTGCTGAACTGAATTTCGATCGCTTTGTCCGATAAACAGGGATATTGTGGTGGTGATCACAACTACAGCCACAATTGAGATAAAATAGATCCCTTTCCCATGGAATCCGATAGCTGCCGAAATTCGCTTCCAAACGCCTGGTGAAGGCTGAACCGAATAGCCCTCAAAGGCATTTTTCAGAAGATCGTCGATATTATTAAATTTATTTTGCATGTGTAACTGTTTTTTTAGTTACCAGATTTTTTCTTTCAAGTTCTTTGCGCAGGAAATTTCTTGCTTTCGATAGCTGGCTTTTGGATGTGTTCTCAGAAATTTCAAGTTTGTCAGCAATCTCCCGGTGCTTTAGTCCCTCAAAAACATACAGGTTGAGCACCATTCTGTAGCCATCCGGCATCTCATGAATAATTTTTAAAAGAGTTTCAGGTTCTATTCCTGAATAAGAATAGTTATCCTGTTCTTCTTCATGATTAATTTTATCGTCATCAATTTCCTCGAAAGAATATTTGTTCTTTTTAATGTGTGTAATTGCGGTATTGACCAGGATGCTTCTCGTCCAGCTATAAACTGCCTCAGGATTTCGGAGGTCTCCGATATTCTTAAAAACTTTGATAAATGCTTCCTGCAAAACATCTTCCGCCTCCTCAACATTTCGGCAATAACGCATGCTTACACCCATCATGACCGGAGCAAGCAATTGATAGAGCTTGCTCTGGGCACGACGTTTCCCTGCCGCACAGTCCTTCACTATTTTACGATCGATGGTCATCAATATCAATACATTTTGTAAGACTGACCTTTGTGTATTTGGTTGCCTGGAAATCTGCCAATGTTAATTGCCAATACGGGCAACTTTATCCTTGTAACTGAAATGGGGAAAAGAAAGCTTTATTTAACGAAAAATTTGCGGGCTGCAACAATGTTGTTGTTTTCCTTAATTCTCAATAAATAAACGCCGGAGTTCAGTTGACGGATATCAATTTGTAATGGATTGCTGCCAACTGGCGCGTAGACGGATTGTTCTTCTATCAGTTGTCCGCTACTGCTCATGATTGAATAGTCAAGTGAGGAGGGTTCATGCATTTGAACATCCAAAAATAAATTGTTGTCAGCAGGATTAGGATATATTTCACCGAACACCAAACGATCAGCATTCAGATCATCAATGCCTGAACTAACACTCCCGTTTACCTGGTAATTGCCGATTGTTAAATAAATGTAGGATATCTCACTTGTATTGTGGTCGAGCACAATATTGAGGGGGAAAGTGTATTTTCCGGTTACCTCCGCATAAACGCTGTATAATTGCAGATCGAGCAGATCGAGTGAAAACTCACCATCTGAATTCGAATGGCATATTTTTTTGGTGTTGTTTTCATTATCAAATAAAATGATCTCAACGTTCTCTGCAGGTATTGCTTTTTCTTTGCTATTTGATGAATGGGTTATCAGACCTTCTATTTTCCCGGAACCCGTCATGTTTTCTTCAACTGGTACCATCGAAATATCATATTCAAAGTTGGTTTGATGATGTTTGATGGTATCGGCATCCATCCAGTGAATTGTATTGCTGTAATAAGTTGCATGAAACTGATTAAACAAATAGGATGTGGGCGACAAATCCGCTTTGACGATGTAATCGCCTTCAATCAACTGATAGAAATAATAGAATCCGTAAACATCACTGAAATAGGATGTGTCAATCAAAACGAGTTCATTGTTTTCAATTTTGTACAGGTATGCTTCACCTTTGTCAATGGGGAAATAATCGGCCATAACCATACCTCCTAGATGAAAATATTCTTTATTTACAGCATTGATTATTTTTACAATAGAACTAATTATAGGTTTGTGTGTGATAGGCGATTGTATTTTAACGGTAAGGGTTACTCTGTAAACACCGGTTTCATCATAAACATGAATTGGATTTTGTTCGGATGAAAACGTTCCGTCCCCGAAATTCCAATACCATGAAATAACATTGGAAGAATTGGTAAGATCTGTAAAGTGATATTCAAGATTGTTTTCTCCGGCCGGATCATTCTGAAACACAAAGTTTGCCTGATAATTAATAACCGGTAAAGGTTTCGTCGGCAACTTGAAATTCGCAAAAAGAATCACATCGGTGCTCCAGTTAAAGCGGAAGTAAACAGTTGTGTCATGCGGATCTTCATAAACATCAAAGGTTTGAATATTGAGTGCTCCTTTAAGGCCCTCAAAATTAATGGTGTCATAATAAAATCCTTCGTGGTCGGTGATAAGTTTTTTGGTATAGATAAATTGCGGTTCATAGGTTGAATCGGAGGAAATGATCACTTCATGGTCTTTAATCGGTGCTCCGTTATCCAACCTGGTTACCTGGCCTATCAAAATAACTTTATATTTTTCATTATTCACGTTGCCCTGTGAAAACACTGGGTTGCATAATAATAGGATGGCAAGACCACAAACCCATCCGGTTAATTGTATTCGATTTAATATGAAAAAAAGTCGTTTCATTTAAAGATAGCCCTCATTAAAAGTTATACAGTAATCCCATTCTCAAACCAATTGAATAGGGATGTTTAGTCTGCAAAGTTGCTTTGTCGTATACGGGATTAACATGATACCTGAATACGGGTTCCACAGAAAGATTGATTTTATTTCCGGCTTTATAAGTCATTCCGGCAGTTAACAGATAGCTCCATTGAGTTGATATTCTATCCGGCAATTGATTTTCAATAGTGAGGAGTCTGAACTCCTCGTCACCTTCACTTGCAACTGGTTCATTTTTCCCAATCATAAAAGCGACGGATGGTCCTGTTTTTACGAACCAGCCAAATCTTCTGAATTCTTCTGAATATCCGATCAGCAGCGGAACATTGATATATGTATATTTTCTTTTTGTATTTTCGATTCTAACGTGTTTAACCGTATCATAAACCGCCACCATATTGGTATGGAAGGTTGGTACCAGTTCATTGCCTATTGAATCGAATGTAACATCATAAACATCTTCGTAGGTGCCGAGATATTTGTTGTAATTGATGTTGTATTTGCCCTGGTCTTTGGCAAGGCTGAGTCCTGCACCTGATTGAATGAAAAAGTTTTTCCGTTTCCAGATGGCTGCCAGTTCAAATCCATAACTGTAGTTGTTGAGATTGGCATCAGAGGGATACTGGATAATTTCAGGGGTTAGAAATGCACCTAATATCCATTCGCCTTCTTTGCCGTAATCATTGTGAGATCCATACAAGTCGCTCAGGTTTGATGTTAAATCATCATGAGTATTTCTATTGGAGATACTGGTGAGTGGCTGATTCTGATTGTCAGCCTTCATATCGCGGTTAACTGTTTCTGATTCGGAGGAATAACGCGTATCGACTGCAGCAGCTTTCAAAGGAGTTGCTTTGGCAGTTAAGGATAATTTTCCTGTGCGTTCTGCCGGAACAGTGCTGGTAACTACCGGATTGATGGCCGGCTGACCGCCTTTCTTTTTACCTGATTTCTTTTTCTTTTTATCCTTGTCTTTAGAAGTGCCCGGCATATTTTCTTCCTGAAAAATATTTTCCTCCTGAATGTCTGCTTTGGTTGCAGCGTTGATGTCATTGGTTGCTTCAACCGGGAAAATAGCTGTTTCTGTTTCGGAAGAGACTACGGCCAGTGATTCAGTTCCTGCATCTGCTATAAAAGTTTCGGTGGGGGTTATCTTCTCGGGAATATCTTCATTGATCAACAAAAATGAGCTGAGTATCCCAAGGGTTACAAGCAAACCGGTGAGGCTGAGCAAGAGGTTGTTGCCGGGGCCTGAATTTCCTTTTCCTGACTGCCTTTCGGCTATTCGGGATTTGATATTATCCCAAATATGGTCAGGTGGAGTGGGTTCGAAATTTTCGAACTTATCCCTGAAAAGGTCATCCATATTAGTATAATTCTTACTCATGTTTCTTATTCTGTAATTCTGCAAGTTTTCTTTGAAGTGTTTGCCTGGCTCTCGACAATTGTGATTTGGATGTATTTTCCGAAACTCCCAGTAATTCACCTATCTCCTTATGGGTATAACCTTCGATAATGTTCAGGTTGAAAACCATTTTGTAACCTACAGGTAATTCCCCGATCAGTTTCAGAAGCTCTTCCGCAGCAATGTCTTCAAATGCGCTCATTTCGGCATGCTGCTTAATATCGGCCTTGTCAATTTCAACATCCTGTTGATACTTCACATTTTTCTTGTACATATTGATGGCCGTGTTAACAATTGTTCGCCTGATCCAGCCTTCCAAAGAACCTTCGTTTCTGAACGTTTTGAGGTTTATAAATACTTTTATAAAACCTTCCTGCAGAATGTCGTCAGCTTCCATTTTGTTTTTCGCAAACCGAAGGCATACACCATACATTTTTGGTGCATAACGCCGGTAAAATTCTTCCTGCGCTCTTGCATCCTGCTTGATGCACCTTTTTACTAATTCCTCTTCAGAATACATTGATATGAAAAACAACCCTTGAAAGCCGGCTCCATCCAAATGTACGTAAAATACTGGGAATGAGCCTGAAAATTTGAAGTTGGTAAAAGTACAAATAAATTTTTAAAATACCAATATTAAAAAATCAGGCAAATCACTGGCGATCTCCAAAGAACGTATGCATCAGAGTTTTCGCGCATCAGGTGCATTTTATGGAACAAAGACAAGAACCTTTTATGTTTGGTTGCATAGTTTTTACCCTGAGGGGATATATTCAAGTGGTTGAATATTAAGCCTAAATTTAGTGTGTTATGTGAGCTTTGTGTGTTAAATAATCTTTAATTTCGCCGCAGTAATAATGTGATTAACTTTATAAAAATGAAAACAACGATCTACACAGCAATGTTATCCCTTGCCATTGCCCTAATTACTTCTTGCGGGGGTATACAGCAAAAAACTTCGGAGCAGGAAGCTGACGAAGCTGAGCAAACCGATTACAACATTTCAGAAAGGCTCGATAAATATGTATCTGTAAAGCTTACTTCTGATATTTCGCACCTGAGCGATAATGAGAAGGACATGTTGCGTAAACTTTTTGATGCAGCCAAACTGATGGACGACATTTTCTGGATGCAAAACATCGGTGAAAAAGAAACATTCCTTGCTAAGTTGCCTGACGATAAAACCAGGGAATTTGCAAAAATCAATTATGGGCCATGGGATGAACTTGCCGGACAAGAGCCGTTTGTTGACGGTTATCACGAAAAACCTCCGGGAGCGGAATTTTATCCACTCGATATGACGAAAGAAGAGTTTGAAGCCTTTGATGACCCGGACAAATCGAGTTTGTATACCTTGATTCGCCGTAATGAAACCGGTGGACTTAAAGTTGTTTGGTACCACAAAGCATATAAAGATCAAATTGAAAAAGCTGCCTCACTTCTTAAAGAGGCTTCGGAACTAGCTGGAGATCCTGAGTTTGCTAGCTACCTCGCTCTGAGGGCCGATGCATTGCTTACCGATCAATACCAGGTGAGCGATATGGCATGGCTCGATGTAAAAAATAACAATGTGGATCTTGTGATCGGCCCCATTGAAAATTATACCGATCAACTGTTTGGTTACAAAGCTGCCCATGAATCTTTCATTCTGATCAAAGATAAAGTTTGGAGCGACAGACTTTCGAAATATGCGGCTTTCCTTCCGCAATTGCAAACCGAATTGCCTGTAGATGCCGAGTATAAAAAGGAAGTGCCCGGTTCGGATGCCGATCTGAACGCTTATGATGTGGTTTATTATGCAGGAGATTGTAACATGGCGGGAAAAACCATTGCTATCAATTTGCCGAATGATGAGGAGGTTCAACTTGAAAAGGGAACACGCAAACTGCAACTTAAGAATGCCATGAAAGCCAAATTCGATCATATTCTTGTTCCGATCTCTAAAAAGCTTATTGCAGCCGATCAACAGAAATATGTCACCTTCGATGCTTTCTTTTCGAATACCATGTTTCATGAAGTGGCCCACGGGATGGGGATTAAAAATACGATCGACGGAACATCGACCGTCCGCCATGCTTTAAAAGAGCAATATTCGGCCATCGAGGAAGGAAAAGCCGATATTCTCGGGCTATTCCTGGTTACAAAACTGCATGAGATGGGTGAATTTACTGACACCGATCTGATGGATAATTATGTGACTTTTATGGCAGGTATTTTCCGTTCGGTCAGGTTTGGAGCTTCCAGCGCCCATGGTAAAGCCAACATGGTGCGGTTTAATTTCTTTAAAGAGAAAGAAGCTTTCAATAAAAATGAAGATGGCACCTATTCGATCGATATCGAAAAAATGAAACAAGCCTCCAAAGAACTCACCCAAATGATACTAAAACTTCAGGGCGACGGTGATTATGAAGGTACAAAAAGGCTGATAGAAGAAATGGGAGTGATCAAACCTGAATTACAGGCTGATCTTGATAAACTTTCCGATGCAGGTATTCCTGTTGATATTGTGTTTGAACAAGGGCCGGAAATGCTGGGCCTTTAATTATGTGTTCAAAAATGTACATGCCTGTTGTTTATCGAACAATTCCGGCCGTAAGAACTGCAATGATGTTCGATCAGTAGCTTAAAATTCAGGGCTTTAGTTCCGGTGGCATAGTTTTCGGTAAAGTGCAGGTTTTATTAATTCAAAAAACAAAACATTAATTTACAATGAAAAAACTAGTATTAATTTTTCTGGGGGCGATATTGTCAGGCACCGGCCTCTTAGCTTACACTCCCCCTGACGAAGGGATGTGGCTACCCATGTTTGTTGAAAGGCTGAACTACACTGATATGGAAAAGATGGGTTTGAACCTGTCGGCTGATGAGATTTACAGCATCAACAACGCCAGTATCAAAGATGCTATTGTCGGACTTTCGAGTGATAGCCAGCCAACCGGCTACTTCTGCACCGGGGAGATCGTTTCGGAGCAGGGACTGATGTTTACAAACCACCACTGTGGTTATGATATTATTCAACAACATAGTTCGCTCGAACACGATTACCTGAAAGACGGTTTTTGGGCCCGCAACTTTAGCGAGGAACTTCCCAATGAAGCACTTACGGCATCTTTCCTGATTAAAATGGATGATGTTACCGACAGCATTGTTCCTTTCCTTTCCGATTCTATGAGCAGTGCCGAGAGGAGCGGTAAAGTCCGTGAACTTCGCAGAAAGCTTGAAAATTCTCTTTCCGAAGACGGTACATATAACGTGGTTGTTAAAAGCTTTTTCGAAGGCAATGAGTATTATCGTTTTGTGTACCAGGTTTACACTGATGTCAGACTTGTTGGTGCTCCGCCTTCGTCGATCGGGAAGTTTGGTGGCGATACCGATAACTGGATGTGGCCCCGTCACACGGGCGATTTTTCTATTTTCAGGGTGTATACCGCACCTGATGGATCGCCTGCGGATTATGCTGAAGAGAATATTCCACTGAAACCTAAATATCATCTGCCGATTTCCCTTAAAGGGGTTGAAAAAGATGATTTTGCGATGATCTGGGGATACCCGGGATCAACCGACAGGTATATGACTTCATATGGTGTGCAGTTTGCCCTTGATCATTACAATCCGGCAATGATCGATGTTTTGGGTAAAAGGCTCGAAATCATGAAAGAAGACATGGATGCCGATCGTGATGTGGATATTAAATATGCTTCGACGTATGCCGGTTTGGCTAATTATTGGAAGTATCTGATCGGACAATCGAGGGGTGTGAAAAGATTGCATGTGGTTGATGATAAAAAGCAGCTCGAAGAAGCGTTCATGAACTGGGCGAATGCCGATGAGGCCCGAAAAGAGAAGTATGGTAATGCTTTGAATGAGATTAAAGAGGCTTACGAGGCGAATGAGGCTAATATCAAGCCGCTGTTGTATTATAACCTTGGATTGATGGGCCCTGGTATTATTGGGTTTGCACAAACTTTTAACCAACTTGAACAACAGCTCGAAAATAAGAAGGAAAATCCGGAGGCACCGGGCGAAACCGCGGAAGCGCTTAAGGAATCTGCAAAGGAACATTTTAAAGATTATAATGCACCGACCGATCAAAAGCTGTTGGCAGGTCTTTACCGGATGTTTGCCAACGATATTCCTGAGTCGCAGCACCCGGAATTCTTGAAGGAGATCAATAAAAAGTATAAGGGTGATTATGATAAGTTTGCTGCCGATGTGTTTGATAAATCGGTGTTCGGTAGTGCTGAAAAGGTGAACGAATTTCTGGATAATCCGAAGGCTAAAACGATTGCTAAGGATCCGGCTTATATTCTGGCTAATGAAGTGATGGGTGCTATGATGGGTTCGATGCAGGCTTACCGCGCTTCGCAGGGTGGTATGAATGAAGGTGCCCGGTTGTTTGTGGCCGGACTGCGTGAGATGAAACCCGATAAGGTGTTTTATCCGGATGCAAACTCTACCATGCGGCTTACTTACGGTAGTGTGGAGGATTATTATCCTGCGGATGCGATCCATTACGATTATGTAACGCATCTTTCGGGTGTGATGGAGAAAGAGGATCCGACGAATGATGAATTTATTGTGGAAGCGCGACTGAAGGAGCTTTATGATCTGAAGGATTTTGGACGTTACGGTACGGATGACGGCCGACTGGTGGTTGGTTTTCTGACGACGAACGATATTACGGGCGGTAACTCGGGTAGCCCTGTGATTAACGGTAACGGTGAACTGATAGGGATTGCCTTTGACGGTAACTGGGAGGCTATGAGCGGTGATATTGCGTTTGAACCGGAACTGCAACGGACGATTTGTGTGGATGCACGTTATGTGTTGTTTATTATCGACAAGTTTGCAGGGGCTACGAATCTTATTGACGAGTTAACAATCATTCAATAATTTTGGAAGGTTGATAAACAGGCGGACATCCGGTTCCATTCGGGGACCGGATGTTTTTGTTTGTGGGCTGGAAAAATTTATTGGGAGTGTAGGGCGATAAATGATGGCTTAATTAATTGCCTGATGACCGCAAAATGTTATAGTTTGATGTTTACCACTAATTAACGCTGATTGTGCTGATTTTCGCTCATGGGTATTATTGATGGAATGATGG
>JAGQVF010000108.1 GCA_020438135.1 Bacteroidales bacterium
TGCATACGCGTTACTCACCCGTGCGCCGGTCGTCAGCGGAGCAAGGTCCCTGATACCCCTCGACTTGCATGTGTTAGGCCTGTCGCTAGCGTTCATCCTGAGCCAGGATCAAACTCTCCATTGTAATAAAATTTTAAATGTCTCAAGATTTACTACTCGTTCTGTTTTTCAGGTCGCCCTGAAAGACGGGAACGGATATTTGCTACTAGGCTTTTTACTTCAGTTTTTTCAAAGAACTTTTTCTGCTTTTTCGTCTCACATTTTTGAAACGGGCTGCAAAAGTACAACCTTTTTTTAATCGTGCAAGTTTTTTTTAAAAAAAATTTAATTTTTTTTTCTTGCTCAAAAAGGACGGCAAAAATACTGCTTTATTCCTTACGATCAAAAATTATTTTCAAGAATTTTAAAGAACATTTTGTTCAAAAGCGGCTGCAAAGATAGAGATTAATAATTCTAAAAAACAAACATTTTTTTCTATTTTTTTTAATGTTTTCTTAAGTTATTGGTAATGAATACAGACAACCCGAAAATTTTTGGTCAGATATATGATTTTTGCGAAAAATCAGTTATTATTGTATCCGTTTTAAAGGCAACTTCTATGAAATTTAGTCGACAATTCCCCACTCAAGTCACCACGTTGATTTTTATCTTTTCCTGTTTGCTATATATAAATAGTACTGGTCAGGATAACAACCGGCAATTTCAAAATGATAGATCCTTCATGGAGAGAATATCCATCGGTGGAGGATTGGGACTCAGTTTTAGTGATTATTCCACTCTGGTCGATGTAAGTCCTGTAATTGGTTATTCGGTTTCGGATGATTTTATGGTGGGAATCGGGCTCACCTATAAGTACTATAGATACAAAGACTATTACCGAAGACTTTCTGATCGCGAGTTATTTGACTACAAAACCAACATGTATGGAATGAGTGTTTGGAGCCGGTATTTTCTGACAAAATCAGAAATACCTGTTATTGAAAATATGTTTCTGCATGCTGAAATCGAACCACTATTGTTTACCACTGATTATGCACTTGCCCCACAAGGCGAATATGATGATATTTTCGGTAACAGGTACAATAAGCAAAATCAGCAACAAACCCTTACCGGTGTTTTCCTGGGAGGAGGTCTCATGCAACCCGTTGGTGGACGATCATATATGTATATTGAGGCACTCTGGAATTTCAATGAAGATCTTTATTCTCCATATTCCAACCCCAGGATCAGAATCGGTGTTTCTGTAGGTCTTTAACCTTAGTTGCCTGCAGGGATGTTTTTTAAGATTTCAAGTGTGAGATCCCAGAATTTCTTCACTGTAACGATTAGCAATCTCTCATCAGGTGAGTGGGCTCCCTTAATGGTAGGGCCGTAGGAGATCATATCCATCTCAGGATAAACATCGCCGATCAGTCCACATTCAAGTCCGGCATGAATGGCCAGCACCTTTGGATCCTGATTAAAAAGCGCTTTATACAACTTTTCGGAAATTTCAACAATTTCAGAATGGGGATTTGGCGTCCATCCTGGATATCCATCCGTGTGATAAACCTTTGCCCCGGTAAGTCTGAAAACGCTGGCAACCATGTTACAGATATCTTCTTTGGCTGATTCAACCGAACTACGCTGGCTGGTAGTGATCAATATATGCTCAGGATGTATTTTAACCGATGCCAGGTTTGTTGATGTTTCCACAAAGTTCGGAATATCTGCCGACCAGGCGATAACTCCGTGTGGACAAGCGTACAGGGAATGGATTAACTTTGTTTGGGTTTGTAGATCAACCACCTTTTCAGGCTGCCTGATTTCATCGATAGTGATCTCAAGATTTGGCTCTGTTACATGATATTCTGATCGTGCCGTATTGTGAAATCCTTTAACATACTTAACAAAATCACTGACTCGTGAATCAGGAACAAGGATCACAGCAAAAGCTTCACGTGCTATGGCATTTCTTAAATTCCCCCCGTTGAATTCACTCAAGCGCAATCCAAAGTCTTCCTGCCCCATGTAAAGCATTCTGTTGAGCAGCTTATTGGCGTTGGCCCTTCCTTTTTGAATATCATCACCTGAATGACCGCCAACAAGCCCTTTCACTTCAATTTTACAGGATGTATAACCTTGTGGTATTGCTTCGGTTTGGTATGGCATTTCTATCACTGTATCTTTTCCACCTGCACATCCTATAAACAGTTCACCCTCATCTTCCGAATCAAGATTTAGCAGAATAGAACTCTTCAAAAAACCTGGTTTTAAACCAAAAGCTCCGGTTAAGCCAGTTTCTTCATCAACTGTAAATAAACACTCAATGGGACCATGTTGAATATCATCCGCTTCAAGAATTGCCAGTTGTGTGGCGACTCCGATTCCATCATCAGCTCCCAGGGTTGTACCTGTAGCCTTTACCCATTCACCTTCGATCCGGGCCTGTATAGCATCCTTGTTAAAATCAAATTCTACATCGTTGTTTTTCTCGCAAACCATGTCAATATGGCTCTGTAAGACCACCGATTTCCTATTTTCCATCCCGGGAGAAGCAGGTTTGCGCATCAGGATATTTCCCGTTTCATCCTGGATGGTTTCAAGCTTATGCTTCGCACCAAATTCCTTTAAATACGCTATGATCTTTTCTTCCTTTTTTGATGGACGGGGAATTTTCAGAATTTCTGTGAAATAATACCATACTCTTTCGGGCTGCAGTTTTAACAATTCACTATTCATCTTATTGTTTTTCTTGTTTGACGAAAGCACAAAGATAAGGGTTTATAACGTCTTATCGGGAAAGAGTAAATAAAAAGGAAGATAAACCAGTCTCCTGTTGGATTTATTTATGATTCTGGTTTTAAATTTAAATCACATGGGGTACCAAATCCAGATATCAATAGGTTTTCCGCCAAGTCGGGCCGGTTTAAAACGAATGTTGTAAATGGCATTAAGAACCATGGAATCTGCTTTGGTAAAATCCTCGCCAGATTCAATATTTTTTACGGCACCTGTCTTACTAATTAGCAATTTCAGGTTACAATTTTCGTCTTTATCTTTGAACCTGCCTATGCAATCTGGAATTGTTGCAGATAAAACTTCTGGTAGCTCCAGTGAATCCGGTCTGTCGTTTAAGCCAAAAACCTCGTTAACAGGCCGGAGGTTTATACTGTGAAGAAAACCCCAATGTCCTTTATAACAGACAGCATACATGGCATGTTTCGGATAATAGTCATACACCTGAATTTCGCTCCCTGCCGGAATTTCAAATTTTGCAATTTTTGCATTACTTACCGGTCGCTCGAACAATTTTGCTGTTTTGAGAGTAAGAAAACACTGCAAGTTTTCAAGATTGATGTTAAAATAGGAAACAAAATTAAAATTTCCGGCTTCTGAAGGATGGTCAAATTGATCACGATTGGTCTGATCCGCTGTGCTATTGTCCTTTTTGCTCTGGCTGTAAGCCAATGAACACTGAAGCATCAGCATAACGATTGTTACCCTGAATAATCTCATTTTTACCTTGATTTGCAATGGTATTTTACTGCAAATGGCATTTCAGGTTTTAATTTCCGGGTAAAATCTGTGTTAAGTTTTCAACAATTAAATTTATGATAAGAAAATCAGGAAAGAAAAATCAGCATGTTTTAAGTTCCCTTATCATGGCTGCAGGATCATCTGTTGCAAATATGCTGTTGCCGGCAACCAATACATCAGCTCCGGCTTCTGCAAGTTTTCGTGCATTGTTTAGGTCAACTCCTCCATCCACCTCAATCCTCGTTGTGATATTTTGTTTTTCAATTATTGATTTCAGTAATTCAATTTTACGATAGGTTCGTTCGATAAATTGCTGACCACCATAACCCGGATTGACCGACATGATCAGAACAAGATCCAATTCTGCTACAATATCTTCCAATAAGAGCACATTCGTGTGCGGATTTAACACAACTCCGGCTTGTACTCCATTTTCTCTGATCAGCTGAACAGTCCGGTGGAGATGTGTGCAGGCTTCGTAATGAACAGTAATGATATCGGCCCCAAATTCAGCAAAACGACTGATGTACCGATCAGGGTCCACAATCATCAGGTGCACATCAAGGGGCTTTTTAGCATATTTTTTTATAAATTTCAGAACCGGAAAACCAAAGGAAATATTCGGAACAAATAGTCCATCCATCACATCAATATGTATCCAGTCGGCCACACTGTGGTTCAGCATTTCAATCTCTTCGCGGAGTTTTCCAAAATCGCAGGATAACAATGAGGGTGCAATCAGCTTGTGCATAGATTTTTTGACCATAAAAATAGTCAATATTGGGAATAGGTTTAAACTGTTCCTGAATGTTTTCCGTAATCTTCAATCCAGAAAATGAATTGAAAAGTATTAACCCAGGAAGTTTTTCAGAAGTTTGCTTCGTGACGATTGTTTAAGACGGCGAATGGCTTTCTCTTTTATTTGCCTGACTCTCTCCCGTGAAAGCTCGTATTTTTCAGCAATTTCATCGAGTGAAAGCGGCATTTTCCTATTCAGGCCAAAATAGAGCCTCAGAATATCTGCCTCCCTGGCTGTAAGTGTGCTAATGGCTCTCTCGATCTCTATCCGGAGCGAATCATAGATCAGTTCTTTATCGGGATTCGGTGTATCATCACTGCTTAAAACATCGTACAGGCTGTTTTCTTCGTCAGTCACTAAAGGTGCATCCATTGAGATATGCCTGCCAATGTTTTTCATCGAACTTCGGATATCTTCCACATCCACTTCAAGCATTCTGGCAATTTCCTGAGAGTCAGGTTCCCTTTCAAATTCCTGTTCGAGCTGTGCATAGGCTCTGTTTATTTTATTGAGGGTACCAATCCGGTTAAGCGGAAGTCTTACAATACGCCCCTGTTCAGCCAGAGCCTGCATGATGGATTGCCTGATCCACCAAACAGCATACGAAATGAATTTGAATCCCCTCGTTTCATCAAATCGCTGGGCAGCTTTGATCAACCCGAGGTTTCCTTCATTGATCAAATCCTGAAGGCTTAATCCCTGATTTTGATATTGTTTGGAAACGGAAACTACAAAGCGAAGATTGGCTTTTGTGAGTTTTTCGAGTGCATCAGAGTCACCCTGTTTAATCCGCTGTGCCAGGGCTACCTCCTCTTCAGCAGTGATCAGATCAACCTTGGCGATCTCGTGCAGATATTTTTCGAGTGAAGCGGTATCCCTGTTGGTTACCTGTTTTATTATTTTGAGTTGCCTCATTATGTACCGTAAGTTTGATGCATACCTATTTTTAAGAACTCCTTCCTTTCTTACATCAAACCGGGATTTTTTATTTTTCAATAAAAAATCCCGAAAGCTAATGTAATCTGTTTTCGGGATATTTTACGGTATATAATCGTATATGTTTCAGAAATTAATTCCGTTCAGGTTTTGGAATTAAAACTTTTCTGGAAAGCTTAAGTTTTCCGGTCTTACTATCAACATCAATAAGTTTAACTTTCACTTTATCTCCGGTCTTCAATACCGATTCAACATCTTTAATATGTTTCCAGTCAATTTCTGAAATGTGCAGCAAACCTTCTTTATTTGGCAAGATCTCTACAAATGCACCAAAAGTCGTAATGTTCTTGACAGTACCCAGATAGGTCTCTCCTACCTCAGGAACAGCAATAATCGCTTTGATTCTTGCTTTGGCAGCCTCAGCAGATTCCTTATCGGTAGTAACAATATCGATCACACCAAAATTGTCGACCTCTTCGATCACGATCGTGCTGTTGGTTGTTTCCTGAATCTCCTGTATCACTTTTCCGCCGGGACCGATAATAGCACCGATAAATTCTTTCGGAACAGTCATTTTTTCAATACGTGGCACATGCGGTTTGTAATCTTCGCGTGGCTCTTTAATTGTTTCTTCCAGTTTATCAAGAATGTGCATACGGCCATCTTTAGCCTGCATCAGGGCTTCACGCAAAACTTCGTAAGCCAGTCCATCAATCTTGATGTCCATCTGGCAGGCAGTGATACCATCACGCGTCCCAGTTACTTTAAAGTCCATATCTCCAAGGTGATCTTCGTCGCCAAGAATATCCGAAAGGATCGCATATTTCCCGGAGTCTTTGTCGGAGATCATCCCCATGGCAATTCCTGAAACGGGTTTGGCAATCTTCACACCGGCATCCATCAATGCGAGCGTACCGGCACAAACTGTTGCCATAGAGGAAGATCCGTTCGATTCCAGAATATCAGAAACCACACGTACAGTGTAGGGATTGTCTTCACCTTTTGGCATAACCTGTTTCAATGCACGTAAGGCAAGGTTGCCATGACCAATCTCACGACGACCGGTTCCACGGATCGGTTTAGCCTCTCCAGTTGAAAAAGGTGGAAAGTTATAGTGCAGAATGAAAGAAGATTTTCCCTCGATCACAGCACCATCGATGGTTTGCTCATCAAGCTTGGTACCGAGGGTAACGGTTGTAAGCGACTGGGTTTCTCCCCTGGTAAAGATGGCCGAACCATGTGCAGCAGGCAGGTAATTCACCTCGCTCCAAATGGGCCTGATCTCTGTAGTTTTTCTGCCATCGAGCCTCACCTGATCGTTCAAAACCATCCATCTTACTGCTTCTTTCTCCACATCATGGAAATAGCGGTTTACCAATGGTTCTTTTTCCTCACGTTCCTCTTCGGAGAGTGATTCCAGGAATGCCTCCTTTATTTCGTCAAATGCTTCGTGACGTTCTTTTTTTGCTGTTGATTTGCGCGAAATCTCAAGAATTTTATCATAGGTTTCCTGTCTTACTTTTGCTCGCAGTTCTTCATCGTTATCTTCGTGATTGTATTCACGTTTCACTTTTGATGATTCGATCATTTCAGCCAATTCGATCTGCGCTTCACATTGCAATTTAATAGCATCATGAGCAAATGAAAGCGCTTCGAGCATTTCCTCTTCACTTATCTCTTTCATTTCGCCTTCCACCATCATAATGTTTTCTTTGGTGGCGGCAACCATCATATCAATGTCTGATTCTTTAATATCAGCAACAGAAGGGTTTATAACAAGTTGTCCGTTCACACGACCCACCCTTACTTCAGAGATAGGTCCACCGAAAGGAATATCGGAAATGGTAAGTGCAGTGGAGGCTGCGAGTGCAGCCAGGGCATCGGGTAAGGTATTTTTATCACCTGAAACAAGGTAGATGAGTACTTGTGTTTCGGCATGGTAA
This sequence comes from Bacteroidales bacterium, assembly GCA_020438135.1. Classification (GTDB taxonomy): domain Bacteria; phylum Bacteroidota; class Bacteroidia; order Bacteroidales; family JAADJA01; genus JAADJA01. The sequence continues at coordinate 7,198 of JAGQVF010000108.1, forward strand.
TCATCGGGAAACAACGGCCTCAATGCTCTGTCGACAAGTCTTGCGATCAGAATTTCGTATTCCGAAGGACGTGCTTCACGTTTATAAAATCCACCGGGAAATCTACCTGTGGCGGCATATTTTTCCTGGTATTCGACCGATAGGGGAAGAAAATCTACATTTTCACGGGGTTCCTTGTTCGAAACCACAGTAGCCAGCAACATCGTGTCGCCCATTTTTACAACTACTGAACCGTCGGCCTGTTTGGCCAGTTTTCCGGTTTCCAGTGTAACTTCCCTGCCATCAGCCAGTTTGAAAGTTTTGTTTATTCCTGTATTACTCATTATTATTAATTAGATATTATACAAAAAAAGGCAATTTTGAATTGCCTTTCTTCAGTTTTAAGTATTTCTTATTTCCTTAAACCAAGCTTTTTAATCAAGGCCCGGTATCTTTCAATGTCTTTCTTTTTCAGATAATCGAGAAGTTTTCTCCTTTTACCGACGAGTAAAACCAACGATCGCTCAGTTTTGTGATCTTTTCTGTTCGATTTTAAATGTTCGGTAAGGTGTTTTATCCTGTAAGTAAAAAGTGCGACCTGACCTTCAGTAGATCCTGTGTCGAATTCCGATTTGCCGTATTCCTTGAAAAACTCCTTTTTCTTTTCAGCCGTTAAATACATACTTTATCTTATTATAGGGTTGAAATTTTAGGGCTGCAAAATTAGTATAAACTTTGTAATTAACAAGAAATTATGCATAAATATTTTCTCTTGTCAATTCCTGCTTTATTTTTTTTTACCGAATGATGATAAATCGTTTTGTAAAACTTTTTGCGCCATTTTCGACCAATAAAACATACTGACCCTCCGGTAAATGTTCCAAAGAGAGGCTGATCCTTCCTGATTCAGGAATGGAAAGATCATCATGCTTTTGGACTAAAACTCCGGTCATTGAATATATGCTGATGTCGGTTTCATTGATATTCTTTTGCAGGTCGATATTCAATAAATTTCCGGCCGGATTGGGATAAACCAACAGGTCATTTGC
>JAGQVF010000109.1 GCA_020438135.1 Bacteroidales bacterium
ATGTGAATGGAACCGCATTTCACGAGGCCTGGGGAGAGATTCTTTTTTCAGAGAAATTTTCGATGAAAGTCGGGCGACAGGAGATCATTTATGATGACCACCGCATTTTTGGTAGCGTTGATTGGGCTCAGCAGGGTCGAAGCCATGATGCAGCAATCATTTCAATAAAGCCCAAAGATGTTTGTAAACTTGACATTGGTTTTGCCTATAATGCCAGGCGCGAAAGCCTTTACAAAGAATATTATCATTCTACAGAGTATAGGACTTTCCAGTACATTCACTGGCACCGGGATTTTAATCAGTTAGGGGTTTCAGTTTTACTTTTGAATAATGGAATGACATACCTGGATATGACGGATACAACAAGTATCGGTGATCCTGTTGAAAAAATTGCTTATAGCCAGACCCTTGGTACAAGAATTACATATTCAAATGAACGGTTCGCAGCAAACGGTGCATTTTATTTTCAAACAGGAAAAATATCGGCTGACACAACCAATGATGGAACAATGGAGTCTTCACGTGATTTGTCGGGTTTGTACTTTGCAGGAGATATTAAATATAATTTCAATGCAGGTTTTTCGGCCGGTGCCGGATTTGAGTATCTTTCAGGAAACAGTATGAAAGATCCTGCTGATAAAGACGAGGCTTTTAAACCGTTTTATGGTACCAATCATAAGTTTAACGGGTGGATGGATTACTTTTATGTAGGCAATCACATGCAATCGGTTGGGTTGTTGGATATTAATATTCCGCTTGCCTACAAAAAGAACAAAATAACAGTTATGCTTATTCCGCATTTTTTCCAAAGCACTGGCGACATTGTTGGGCCTGCTGCCGACGGAATATTCAGGGATTATGACAAGTATCTCGGAACAGAGGTGGACCTCGCCATCAGTTATGCCATATCACCCATAGCCTCTATAAAAGCAGGATATTCGCAGATGTTTGCAACTGAATCGATGCAAATATTAAAAGGTGGAAATAAGGACAATACAAACAATTGGGCCTGGGTGATGATCGACCTGAAACCAACATTTTTCAAATTTGAAAATTAGGAAATATGCATAAAAGGATTGAAAAATTTTTACCGCCTCCCGCCTGGCAGGTTCCGGTTATCATACTCATTGGGGTTATCATAGGTCTTGGATTATACATTTTTAAAATTTCCAATGCTGCTTCATACCTTTCTGATGATCCTGAAACATGCATCAATTGTCATGTAATGAATCCGCAGTATGCCACCTGGAATCACAGTTCGCACCGTGAAGTAGCCAATTGTAACGATTGTCATGTGCCACATAACAATGTTGTGAACAAATACTTTTTTAAGGCCAAAGATGGGTTGCGGCATGCTACGATTTTTACCCTAAGAGCCGAGCCCCAGGTTATTTTTATCAAAGATGAAGGCAAAGAAGTGGTTCAGCAAAATTGTATCAGATGTCATGAAAAACTGGTGACGGATAATGCAGGCATAGCCCGTTTCGAAACTTCCAGGCATTTCAGAATGGAGCGTTCATGTGTGGAGTGCCATCGTGAAACACCGCACGGCAGGGTGAATAGCCTGGCTTCGGTACCCCATGCCCAAATTCCGGAATTACAAAGTGTGGTTCCCGAATGGCTCAAAAAAATGATGAATAAAAAGAAAAATAATCAATAAAATTTGAAAAGATGAAATTAAAAAACTGGTTTTTATTAGCAGCTACAATCCTTGTGGTATTTTTACTGGGAATCCTTGCCTCCTCAATTATTGAGCGTCGGGCCGAAACAGCTTATGTTTATAAACCCCAGGTGAAAATAAATGATTATGAACCCCGCAATGAGGTTTGGGGAAAAAACTATCCCCGCGAATATCAGTCATATATGCAAACCGCAGAAACCGATTTTAAAAGTAAGTACAACGGTAATACAATGATTGATATGCTTGAAGTGGATCCTCGGCTGGTGGTTTTGTGGGCGGGTTATGGATTCTCGAAAGATTACAACCAGGGGCGCGGGCATGTGTATGCAGTTGAGGATTTGCGAAATAGTTTACGAACCGGAGGTCCAAAGGATGAAAACAGTGGCCCCATGCCCAGCACCTGCTGGAGCTGCAAATCACCGGATGTGCCACGTACGATGAATCAGGCCGGAATTGCAGAGTTTTATAAAGGTAAATGGGCAAGGCTTGGTGGTGAGATCGTTAATCCAATTGGTTGTGCCGATTGTCATGATCCTGAAACCATGAACCTTATGATTACCCGTCCGGCACTTGTAGAGGCATTTGAGCGACAGGGTAAAGATATTACCGAAGCTTCTCATCAGGAGATGCGCTCATTGGTTTGTGCGCAATGTCATGTTGAGTATTATTTTAACAAAAATGTGGCTGAAGGTGCTGCATACCTCGTTTTTCCCTGGGATAACGGTTACACTGCTGAGGATATGGAAGAATATTATGATAATATGGAATTTGCCGACTGGACCCATGCCCTGAGTAAAGCACCCATGCTAAAGGCGCAACACCCGGGATACGAAACATACATGACCGGCGTACACGCTGCCCGAGGCGTAAGTTGCGCTGATTGTCATATGCCTTATAAATCTGAAGGAGGGCAAAAATACACCGATCATCACATTCAAAGTCCTTTGAATAATGTTGCCAATTCATGCCAGGTTTGTCACCGCCAGGAAACTACACAGTTGCTGAAAGATGTATTTGAACGGCAGGACCGGATCATTGAAAACAGGGACAAGCTTGAAGAACTTTTGGTAAGGGCTCATGTGGAGGCTAAAAAAGCCTGGGACCTTGGTGCAACCGAAGATCAAATGAAAGCGATATTGCAGGATATTCGTCATGCACAGTGGCGCTGGGATTATGCTGCGGCTGCTCATGGAGGCTCTTTCCATTCGCCTGTTGAAATCGGAAGGGTAATCGGAACCGGACTTACCATTGCCCAGGAAGGCAGGATCAAACTTGCACGGTTGCTGCTTCAACTCGGGTTTGAAGGTGAAGTTCCTTATCCCGACATTTCCACCAAAGCGAAAGCACAGGAGTTTATTGGATTGCCAATGGATAAATTGAAGGAGGAGAAGAAGGAGTTTCAGGAAACCATATTGCCACAGTGGGATGCAGCAGCAAAAAAGCGTGAAGATGCCTGGGAAGTGAGCTACAATTAAGAGACAGTCGATTCGAACCGCAGGTAAATAGCGGGTTCTTAAAACCATCATCCTCCAGGGTGATGGTTTTTTAGTGAACTACAACTTTCTCAAAATAAACTTTCGCATCTACCCGAACCTGTAAATAATATATTCCCGGACTTAAATCACCCAAAACAAAACTGATCTCAGATTCAGTTTTTGTAAAAGTTTTTGTATTTACCAGTTGGCCCTGGTTGTTGAAGCATTGGATTAGTATGGGTTGGTTTTGTTGAGATGATGGAATTTGAATGTTGATTTTTCCGATGGTGGGGTTGGGGTAAATGTAAATAGAACTTCCAGTATATTCGGAGTAATTAATTGAAGTATTTGGATTATATAACTTTGCAATGATCTCACGCTTTAAATTAGAAGCTGGAATGGTATCATTAGCGAATAGTACATTGTCTCCGGGCCAGTTAAGAACGGTGAAATAAGTACTTTGATTGTTTAATGCCAGTCTGGTGTTATAACCCTCGCTGGCAATATGCAATTTCCCTGAATTCTTGAAGTTTTGATCAAGATTGAAAATAAAAGTTTCCGGTGGGTTAAATCCAAATACAGAATCATTTCCAATGATAACAAAACCTAAGTATGTGCCGGTAACCATTATTCCAGATTTTTTGGTATAAATATTTCTTCCATCTCCAGCCTGGAGGCCCTTGATTTCTGTGGAATTGACAAGATTGCCATAAACATCTATTTCGCGAAGGGTAGGCAGGGTATCAGAATCATTATCTGTTTTGCCGTAAATAACCAGGTTTTCATTTTCCATAAACTGGATATCATACAATCTGCCCTGGTTATATGCATTTGAATTCCAGAGTAAATTATAATCAGCGTCGTATGTTACGACATGATTTGGTCCTAGTGCCAGGGAATCGCCATTATAATATATTCCATAGGCTCGTGCCATCAAAGCCAGGTAGCCAATCTCATTCAATTCAAGATTGAAAATATTATTGGAAATGTAAAACCCATAGTCAATTAATTTATCGAGGCTTAGCAGATTTCCATCCTGATCAAGCTTTGCGAAAAATGTTGCACTGTATTCTGTTGTGAGGGATTCGTCCGCTATTTGCAAAGTATTTTTAAAATTTCCTGAAAGGCAAACCTGTCCACCTGATGAGATAATGATTTTTCTACCTTCATTCCAAGCGCTGGCAATTAATGGAACTGACCATAACAATTCTCCTCCTTCAGAATATTTTTGTAATTGATTTTTCTGTTCATTTTCTGCAGATATCCAAATATAAAGATTGTTGTTTTCATCACATGCTGAAGTGTATATCCACATATCATTTTCAACATCTTCAAAAATTTTCAGAAACTCAATTTCACCCGAGGCTGTAATTTTGATTAATGCACTGCTGATCATTTCAGGAAAGGCAGAGACGTTGGGATCCTGATCTTCTATCTTTAAAGTATCTCTGAATTTACCGGAAATATATAGATTGGAATTAGTGTCGATACAAGAACTTTGTATGATAAAGGGATCAAGATCACTACCTTGTAAAGTTTTATACCATTCTATATTCGGGCGCTCTGGCAACAAGGCAGCTCCACCTCCATTGGTTGTTCTATAAAGGTGACCATTTTTAGTAGGTACAAGGATAATTTTATCACCTGCCAGGGCAAAGTCATTGGCAAAATTATTTTCAAAAAAAATATAGTCCCAATTTTGGCCACCGTCATAGGTTCTTAAAACCCTCAGGTTATTATATTTTCCGGTATGAAGGTATCCCCTTTCTTCATCAATAAAAATTATGCGGTCGATGACTTCAGGAACAGAATCTACTAAATTCCAATTCTTGCCACCGTCATTGGTTTTGAAAATCAGGCCTGTTTTACTCCCGGCATATCCTATTTCAGCGGATATCAGCGAAATGGAAGAAAAGTCATCCTTACCTTGTGTATTGGTTTGTATCCAGGTTTCGCCTAAATCAGAGGTGTAAAAAATACCATCAGGAGAAGCTGCAAGTGCGGAGGAGTCATTGATGATATATACTTCATTGGTATAAATATCCATCTGGCTCCAGGTTACACCGCCATCCGTGGTTCGTTGCTGGATAGCGATTCCTGTGTTTTCATTGAAAAAACCGCACCTGTATACATCCCAGGTCCCTTGTAAACTACCCGCAAAGAACCAGTTGTAACCACCATCAACCGTTTTATAGAATACTCCATCCTGTCCCCCACCATAACCAACACTATCGTTCACAAAATAAAAGGTATAAGGTCCTGCATTTCCGCCGGGAACCGTAAAAATCTCAGTCCAGGTTTCACCCGCATCATCAGTTCTTAAAATTAAAGTCGGTGCTGAAAACTGCTCCTGATCAAATGCACTCATGAAACCGGTTGTATCATTTTTGAAATAAATACCCAAAAAGTAGTATTCACTATTCTCGTAGATTGCCGTCCATTGGGCAATTGAATTAAAACCTGTGAAGTTGAACAGGATAAGAAAAGTAATAATCAGGTATTTCTTCATGACTTCATATTTTAACCCAATAAAGATAAGAAATTCTCTTTCGCTGATTGGAAGTTACCGTTGAATTTTCTCAATTTAAATCGATTACAAACAAAGAGCTGTCGTACAAGCAAAAATTTGATCGTACGAAATATTATTCTAATCGTACGTTATTTTGTATATTTGTAAAAAACTGAAAAATGGTAATTACAACTTCTGCTTTAAGACAAAACTTGTATCGCCTGCTCGACCAGGTGCTGGAAACGGGAGTTCCGCTGGAAATAAAACGGAAAGG
>JAGQVF010000110.1 GCA_020438135.1 Bacteroidales bacterium
TTCCCCAAACATCTTTTTACACCTACGAAGAACAAGCTGATTACCTCCCCTTTTATGTAGAAACCGACTCCACCTCAGACGTACAGGAAATAGCACTGCTTGCCGATGGTGAAGTGAGAGGAGCCGCCGTGAGGTTGCCGGGGGATACCCTTACCGAAGTGAACGGATACCTCGAAGGAGTGGTACCCGGAGCGGTGATCGAATTCGAGACCTGGAACGGGTATAAAAGTGAACCCATTCAGAAAGATGGTTATGTAGTGATCGATCATCGGCGTAAGCTGCGTGAAAAAAGAACCATCTACAAAGGCGAAAAAGCAGATTATTACCATGTTTCACTCAAAAGCAACGAAGTGTATAACCTTCCGGCAGAGATGGGGAAAGTTACCTGCAAACCCAATCCCTTCCGCAATCAGGTTGAATTTTCGTTCCGGTTGAACCGGGCCGGAGCGGTAAAGATCGAAGTGCTCGACATCACCGGTAAAAAAGTCAAAACCGTCATCGATGGATTTTATCCGGCAGGATATTACAGTTTTACCTGGCAGGGTGAGAATGAGAGCGGACAAAGGATCAAACCGGGGGTATATTTTTATAAAGTGAGCACCGGGAATGAACCGGTACAGACAGATAAGATCGTGATGATCAAATAAAATAAAACGATGAACCGTCTTTGCGAACAGAAGGACAGACTAAAGCGTTGGGGTGAAGCCTGCCTGACCGGCAGGCTTCGCTACGCTTGCAATGACGTTGTCGCAATCATTCTGGTTCTGTTCTCCCTCTCCTCCCATGCCACCATCCACACCGTGAAACAAGACGGTAGCGGCGACCACACCACCATTCAGGCAGGCATCGATGCAGCCTCCACCGGTGATACCGTGCTTGTATGGCCGGGTACTTACTTCGAGAACATTGATTATAACAGTAAAAACATAACCGTGGCCAGCCTTTACCTGACCACACAGAATCAATATTACATCCCCTTCACCATCATTGACGGGAATATGAGCGATGTAGCTGTAAAAATTATCAATTGCACAAGTGAAAACACCACTTTATGCGGACTAACAGTACAGCATGGTTTTGCAATCTCGACATCAGAACCGGCAGGTGGTGTACTAGCTAAATCATCATATTGCAAAATTGAGAATTGCATCATTAAAAAAAATACGGGCCACCATGGTGGAGGTATAAGTTGTAGAAATTCTCATATGCAATTGTCAGGAACGATAATTAAAGAAAATCACGGAATTTTAACCGGCGGAGGACTTTCTATTGTATCAGGCTCTGAAATAGAATTTGACACGACCAACCTGAACTCGATCTTTCTGAACTATGCTGGGCAGGGATGTGATTTTTATAAAGCAACTACCGATCAATCTGTAGATTTGGTGCTGGATACTTTTACGGTGCAGCATCCAGACCTGTTTTTCATTTATTCGATAAATGATTTTGGGTTTCCTCTTAATGATGTCTCATTTTCATGTTTAAACCATAAGATAGAACCCGTTCCTGCCGATCTTTATGTTGATCCGGTTAATGGAGACAATTCGAATTCGGGACTGTCGGAACTTTCTCCATTGAAGAATATCTACGAAGCTCTTATCAAAATCAAGCCTGATAGTTCTGTGATAAGGAAAATCCACCTATCGGACGGGATATATTCTGAGACAGCTTCATCGGAATTTCTCCCGGTTAACTGTAGAAGTTTTATTGAAATTAAAGGTGTATCAATGAATGCTACTATTTTACACGGTGAATTAAAGTATCCGCTGATCAAGGTAAATGTAAATTCAGAACAAGTAAGTTTGAAGAATTTAACCCTGAAAAAGGGGAATGGAACAGGATATCTTGGTGAAATATCCTCTGTTTATGTCCGTACATCAAATTTTGTAAACATGGACTCCTTGAATGTAGTTAACAATAACAGTGAATCTTTTAGCTGTAGTGGCATTTTATTTTCAAATTGTGATCATGTATTTTTAAAGAATAGTATAATCCAGGAAAATTATGGTGAGAACCCAATTCGTATGTATAATGTTGATGAAGTTGAAAAAAGTTTTAGGTTTGAAAATTGTAAATATATCAACAATGTACCAGACAGCAATTTAACTGTGCCAGGAATGACGGCCATTGCAATATTAGGAAATTGGGACAATCCCGGTCTTTATAAAGGAGATATCATCAATTTCTTGATCGAACACAATACATGCATTCCCGATCTGGAATGGGGACCGGGTTGTGGACCTGGAATTGGAATGTATAATTATGTTGAAACGAATTTTATCAACCTTACCCTCGCCAATAATATTGCACTAACTGACGTGTCTGCCATGTTTAATGCAACCCGCAATGCTGTCGGGAGCTTTTATAACTCCATTTTTTTCAATGACAATGTTTGTGAAATATGCTATATTTCGGCAAGTATGATAGATCCCCCGGGAACGACAAATCTGCTCTTTTCTGACATCCAGGGAGGAGAAGAGGGCATTGAAAATCCCGGAAACTATCAAATTATCAACTGGCTCAACGGAAACATCGACGAAGACCCGCTTTGGGAAGGCGGCGACCCTTTCAGTTACGAACTCCAACCTGGTTCTCCCTGCATCAACAGCGGTGTGCCCATGTATGAACCGGGAATGAATTATCCTTATATCAAAGAAGAAGGTGGAAAATATGTGCTTTACCTTCTGGATGGCGATACGGTTACGCTGCCTGCATACGATCTGGCCGGTAATCCACGGATATCAGGAGGCAGGATCGATATGGGAGCGTATGAGTGGCAGGATACGGCGACGAGGGTTAGCAAGTTTCAGGTTTCAGGTTTCAGGTTTCAGGTTCACCCCAACCCGTTTGTGTCGAATGTGTTTGTGAGTTTTTCCACGGAGCAGCAACACAGGGTGTTGCTTGAGGTGATCGATCTGAATGGAAGACCCGTGAAGACCATTGCAGACAACCGCTTCCCGTCCGGCCAGTACCGGCTCATCTGGGATGGCCTGGATGATGATGACTTCCCGGTCAAAACCGGTACCTACGTGGTTTGCCTCTACCTGGATGAAAGGTTGGCGGGGTGTGAGAAGGTGGTGAAGAAATAGGGGAGTGTCTCTGTGCGCAGGATTC
>JAGQVF010000111.1 GCA_020438135.1 Bacteroidales bacterium
CATTTCACCGAAACAAGTTTCGCTCATGGTCAAACAAAAAAACCATCCGTTTATCAACGAATGGTTTTCTTTTCTTAGTTGACCCGCAAGGATTCGAACCTTGACAGGCAGAACCAAAATCTGCAGTGCTACCGTTACACCACGGGTCAATCCTGTATAAGAACAAATTTTAGGGCTGCAAAAGTAAACATATTTTGTAATTTGCCAAATATATTATGGATTTTTATCAAGCCCTGAAAAAACTAAAATTAACCTTGCCGTATTTTCTGTGTTTGTAAAAATTCCGGCTTTCAGAAAAGTCGATTTGGCGATCATGTTCGAGGATAAAAAGCCCTTCAGGTTGTAACAGATCAAATTCAAAAATGAATGAAGGGATTTGAACAGTTTCCTGCATGTCGTATGGCGGATCCGCAAAGATCAGGTCAAATTTTGAAGTACTGTTTTCGATGAAACCATGGTAATCTGAGCGCATTACATAAAGATTTTCATAGCCAAGTTTTTCGGCCATTTGTTTGATAAATGAGCAACAACCTGCATCCTTATCAACAGATGTAACCGATTTACACCCCCTTGATATTAGTTCGTAAGAGATGTTGCCGGTGCCGCTGAAAAGGTCAAGGGCAGTGGTTTCTGTCAAGTCTATTTCATTCATCAGAATATTAAAAAGGCTTTCTTTGGCCCTGTCGGTGGTAGGTCTTACGGGCAGGTGTTCAGGCGCAACGATCTTTCGTCCTTTGTTTTTTCCGCTTATAATCCGCATAGTGGCGAGTTTAGTAATCCAAAAAAGTAATGTGAAGGAATTTCATTAAAGATCCAACTGTAGGCATAGGAGGTGGGTAGTGGCTGGAAACCTATATTTCTAACATATTTATAAACAATGTCGAAAAGCCCGGAACGGTTATCGATCATTCCTGAAAATGTGAGGTCAATCTCTTCAGGATTAATGTTTAGTTGTTCCAAAACGAAAATAATATAATAGATAAAATCTTCACGTGTTGTATATCCGAATGAATTGCAAAACAGCAGTTCTTTACCTTCCGTGATAACAATGTCGAGATGCGCTTGTCTGACATTCACAAAAATCCTTTTTTCGATGGGCAGATTTTTGGTTGTGATCAGCAAAATTTCTGTCAACGCACCCAACTGAGAGCGAAAAACTGCATCTGGGAAATTTGTTTTTATTGCTTCGATTAACCCTTCAGGAACAGGATATAAAATATATGCATCAGGATTATCGATCTTGTCGAATATAACCTGGTTTTTTTCAGGAACCTTAAAATTGAAGGCAGCAATTGCTTCTTTTTCATCCGGGTCAAAAAGGGAAGCGGGAAGCAATGTGGACGTATTCGCTTCATAAAATACCATCACAGATCCATAGTCATGGTTCAGCCATTCACGATTTTTCCAATGAGATATGATCTCTTGTCCGGCTTTCAGAGATGATATGGGTTTATTAAAATCGAACCATTCGTAAGAGAGGAATTTTTGCGATTTTTTGTCGAGAATACAAAAAGAAAATCCATTCAGGCCAACCTGAATGGATAATCCGTAATTTTCCGTTTCTGCTTTGTTTAAAGCTTCATCAAATTTTGATATAACCGGAACATTTGGTTCATGCATCCTCAAAATCCATTACTCCCAGTTTCCGTCAGTGGAAGCTTCAACCATTGAGCCGACCTTAAGCCCGGGATACCGGTCGATCTGCTCTTTTGAAGCAATCAGGTTAATCACCATCTGATCGTTTAATCCCTTTAACAACACATCATAATGAACAGATGCTTCGAAAACATTCACTTTCACACCACCCTTTTCGATAATACCGGCATCCATTTTAAATTGTTTGTTCTCGGTATAAGGTACATATTTGATATGCTCTATCTTGTAGTTGCTTCTTTTATTGAAGAGGGAGTCTTTCACAGGAATGTATCCGATCGTGTCGCGGATAGTTTTCGTGAAAGTGGTATCGGTTGGGTCAGGAATCATTTTTACCACCGGAATTTCGCCGGTTTCAAGAAACCCAATGAGGGTGTCAAAACTTTTCGTATATTTCCCATGTATGTTTTTATAGGCCATTTGGGCAGTCCGGATGTCGATAAGGTTTTGAATTACAGCACTGCTGCGTTTTTCAACTTCTTTGTTAAATCTGACAGGTCGCATAACACTTTCGAAAACGAGGTATGCCAGAACGACAATAACTACCAGTAAAATGACTTTGATGATGTTGTTAACCATGATTGTTTTATTTTATGGATCGCAAATTTAATTATTATTTTAAATCACCGGCTAATTTACAATGTTTTAAATTTCCCTTAAGAATTTGACATTCGAAAAGCTCGAATGCTGTAAAAAACAGTTATTCTGATCCCTCGGTTTAATTTTTTCTGAAATTTTGATCCTCTACAACAACTGGTTTTCCGGAATTCATAAATTTGTGAGGAATCATAAAATGAATAAAATGTTTACTCCCCGAATTTTTGGAATTTCAGCAATTACCCTTTTTCTGCTTTTTTCCTGTCAAAATGAAAAGACGGAAACTATTCAGAAACAAATACCAGGGTTCACTTTTGTTTTTATGACCGATATACATTTACAGCCTGAACTGAATGCACCCGCAGGGTTTAAACAAGCCATCGATTCCATCAACCGGATCAATCCCGATTTTGTGATCACCGGTGGCGATTTGATCATGGATGCCCTCGGCCAATCATACAACAGGGCTGATAGCTTGTATAAACTTTACGACAGTATGCTTGCATTTTTTAACATGCCGGTTTACAATACAATTGGTAATCATGAGATTTTTGGGATTTATGATGAAAGTGAGGTTGAAAGCAGTCATCCCGAATTTGGTGAAAAAATGTATGAAAACCGAATTGGTAAACGATATTATTCATTTGATCATAAAGGCTGGCATTTTATGATTCTTGATGGCATTGAAGATACCGGAGAAAGCAGTTATGTTGGCCTGATTGATAGCACACAAATCGAATGGATTCGGGAAGATCTGTCGAAAGTTGAACGTGAAACGCCTGTTGTGGTCAGCATACATATTCCTTTATTAACCGTATTGACTCAGCGCGTTAAAGGGGCACTTGAACCCAACGGAAAAGGTACCGTTGTCAATAACGCAAAAGAAGTTACAGCGCTGTTTGCAGGTCATAATCTGAGACTGGTTTTACAGGGACATTTACATTATGTTGAGGATATTTTTGTTGAAGGCACTCATTTTTTGACCGGAGGGGCTGTTTCGGCCCGTTGGTGGGGAGGAGCATACAGGGGTATGGAAGAAGGTTTTGTTGTGGTAAATGTTGAGGGTGATGATTTTACCTGGAAATATTTTGATTTCGGCTGGAACGCAGAAATGCCTGAAAATTTTTAGAAACTTTTCTTGTTATTTTGCCAGAATAAGTACTTTTGCAACCCGATTTTCAAATTGATTGAATCCATCGTTTTGGATTGTTTTTGAAATTGGTTTATTCCCGGGGTGTAGCGCAGCCCGGTAGCGCGCTTCGTTCGGGACGAAGAGCTCGCAGGTTCAAATCCTGTCACCCCGACC
>JAGQVF010000007.1 GCA_020438135.1 Bacteroidales bacterium
TTCACCCATTCAAACCGTTTGATATCTTCAAAATCCTGGTACCAGAAAACCATCGATGCCCTGTAGAACCCGATTCTTCCGGGGAAGGTAAAATCACGCCGGAACGGTCCTCTTCTTTTTTCTGTTTTTTCCTTTTTGAGAATAACATCACTCAAAACCTTTTCTTTTCTTTCCGGATCAGGTTCAAACATCCTGGCCATGTTTTCGAAATGGATGGCAAACCCTTCGTTGAAAGCCGTACCAAAATCAGTAACGAGTGTCACATAATGAATATCTGTAGTTCCGGGAGCTGCTGAATCGCTGTCGGCTGTAAGTAAATGATAATACACATGCCCCAACTCATGGGGATACATTTGCGTCATTGATCCGAGGTGATCTTCCGGTCCTGGATTGTTTTTCACCAATTCTACATAACTGACATGCGATTTATCGATAAGCGAATCTCCCTGCAAAAGATAAAACCCGTGCCTTGGGAAACCTCCCTGATGCTGCGACAAAAGTAAATAAGCCGGCTCTGTTTGATCCTGCTCGCCCGTGTTCACCAGGAAATATTGAATCCTTTCATATAGCTTTACCGACAGGTTCATCGACGATGTTGCTGCCAGATCATAAACCACTTCACAAACGGTATCATCCGAAGGTTTCTTTCTCAGAACTGCCAAATCATTCACCAGGGAATCGGTGGGCCCAAGGATTACAAACTTCCTGCTATCAGAAGTTTGGGCTGACAGTTGATTGGTGAACTGAAACTGTACAACAGTGTAAACCAAAATCCAAATGGGAAAAAACAAAGTGAATCTTTTCATGATATTCTTTAATATTGCATCACATTTCGATTTTATGACGCAACAATATTGTTTCAATTACATCAAACTTATTATGAAGAATTACTATAAATTAGGGGTTGCAGGCATTATTATGTTTGTGATGTTCCTCCCGGTTTTATTGTTAGCACAAGACAAACAACTCACCCTTGAAGATGCCGTTTACATGAACCCCAAAGTTTTACCCGCCCGGCTAAGTCAGTTACAATGGATGGGTAAAAGCGATTATTTTTCTTATGTAGATAAAAATGAATTGCTGAAATGCAGGGCAAATCTCAAAGATTTTCAATCGGTGGCCCGGCTCGATGATCTGAACGCCGGACTGACTGATCTCGGAGAAGATTCAATCAAACGATTTCCCCGCATCTCATATATTGAAGACAATGTTTGCCGGTTCGAACATGGCAGCAACCTATATTCATACAACATCACCACACGAAATCTTGAGAGGGTAAACAGCTTCCCTGAAGAGGCCGAAAATATTGATGTTTGCGACAAGAACCTGCATATCGCCTACACCATCGAAAACAACCTTTACATCTCATCTGGTGATGAACAAACCCAGGTAACCTTCGACGAAAACAAAGGAATCGTCAACGGACAGGAAGTTCATCGCCGTGAGTTCGGCATCCATACAGGCACATTCTGGTCGCCCGAAGGAAACCTGCTGGCCTTTTACAGAAAGGATGAAACCATGGTAACCGATTATCCCCTCGTCAATATCGATCCACGTGTGGCTGAATTGGAGAATATAAAATACCCGATGGCCGGTATGGCAAGTCATCATGTTACCCTCGGCGTGTATAATCCCGAAAGTGGCAAAACGGTATTTATGAAAACCGGTAAGCCTGAGGATCAGTACCTCACC
Organism: Bacteroidales bacterium; assembly: GCA_020438135.1. GTDB lineage: Bacteria > Bacteroidota > Bacteroidia > Bacteroidales > JAADJA01 > JAADJA01. Next base: position 1,693 of record JAGQVF010000007.1, read on the forward strand.
TGCGTTACCTGGGATCCTTCAGAAAAATATATCTACATCGCTTTGCTCAATCGGGATCAAAACCACATGAAACTCAATAAGTATGACGTATCGACAGGTGATTTGATCAAAACGCTGTTCGAAGAAGAAAATGACACCTACGTTGAACCGGAACATCCACTCTATTTCCCGGAATCTTTGTCCGGCCAATTCCTTTGGTTCAGCAAACGAAACAACCATCAGCACCTCTACCTGTACGACACCGATGGCAACCTGATCCAACCGGTTACTGAAGGAGATTGGTCTGTTTTGAATTTCCTCGGTACTGATAAAAAAGGGAAAAAAGTGTTTTTCACAGCCACAAAAGAGAGCCCGATCCAGGAAAATATTTACAGTGTTGAACTAAAAAACGGGAACATCACACGCATCAGTCCCGATCACGGATCGCACCGCGGAATGGTCAATCATTCGGGTGATTATGTTTTAGATGCTTACAGCAGCACCGATGTGGCAAGCGAATACAAAATGTTAAGTACCAATGGGAAAACCATATTTACCATCCGTGAAAACGAAGACCCGCTGGCAGATTACGACCTAGGAGAAATGTCGATCTTCACCATTCAGGCCAAAGACGGAACCGATCTTTATTGCCGCATGATCAAACCATCCGGTTTTGAGGAGGGGAAAAAATACCCTGTTTTCTTTTATGTGTATGGTGGCCCCCACTCGCAACTCGTAAGCGACTCCTGGCTTGGTGCAGCCGGTATTTTCCAGAATTACATGGCACAACAGGGATACGTGGTTTTTACGATGGACAATCGAGGTACGACAAACCGCGGACTCGATTTTGAACAAGCCATTTTCAGAAACCTTGGAACCATTGAAGTGGAGGACCAGATGGAGGGTGTAAATTACCTGAAATCACTCGATTTTGTCGATCCCGAACGAATCGGCGTGGATGGCTGGAGTTACGGAGGTTTTATGACCATCTCCATGATCCTGAAACATCCCGGTGTTTTCAAAGCAGCCTGTGCCGGCGGACCGGTCATCGACTGGAAATGGTACGAAGTGATGTACGGCGAACGCTACATGGACACTCCGGAATCCAATCCCGAAGGTTACCAAAATGCCAGCCTGCTCAATTACGTTGATAAACTTGAAACCGATCTACTCATTTTGCAGGGAACCATGGACCCGGTGGTGGTTTGGCAAAACAGTCTCAGTTTCATCAAAGCTTGTGTGGACAAAGGTAAGCAGGTAGAGTATTTCGTTTATCCGGGCCATGAACACAATGTTCGCGGTAAAGACCGGGTACACATGTATGAAAAGATCAGGATATTTTTTGACGAAAGGTTGAAATAACACGTAACTTAAATCCTTTTTATCATGGATCTGACGCAACTTAACGAAATACCTACCGAAAAGGTCAGCAGCAGGCTAAAACGGAAAGCCGAATTTCTGAAACTCCTGCTTGCTGAGCTCAGTGAACGAAAACTACCCGATTCAACCATAAGGAAAATCAATGATGAGATTAACTCGCTTAACTTTCATCTTTCTGAAAAATCAATAAAAACATCCCATTTCACAAAGGCCCAATACAAAATTCTGAACATACTCGAACAGGAAACAGGCCTGGTACCTAAAAATCACTACAAACAAAAGTGGATGGGGATCGGAATGGCAGTTTTTGGTATCCCGCTTGGTGTCGTTTTCGGAACTACCCAGGGAAATATGGCATTTATCGGCATTGGTATCCCGATCGGTCTGGTGATGGGTGTAGCAATCGGATCGCAAAAAGATAAAAAAGCCAAAGAAGAGGGCAAACAACTCCAGGTGGATATCATGTAAATCTGAGCTGATTTTCCTTACTCACCTGTCTAAACGAGGCACACGAATATCTTTTCCGAACATTAACCAATCTATCCTGTTAGTCTTATTAAAAGATTATTATGGATAACAAGAATATATTAGTTACGGCGGCCACCGGAAATATTGGTGCGCCACTCGTTCACGCTTTGGGAAAAAAACAGATGGAGTTTAAAGCCGCAACACGCGATGCGCAAAAGGCCAAAAAACAGCTCGGGTCGCATGTGGATACTGTCCATCTCGATTTTGCAGATCCCCAAACTTTTAAACCGGCATTAGAGGGAATTGAAACCTTGTTTCTTTGCGGACCCTCGGCAACACCGGGAGCAGAAGACATGCTGGTGCCACTTGCAGAAGAAGCGATCCGGCAGGATGTTAAACATGTAGTTTTTATTGCCGTTTATCAAAAGATCATGAACATCATTAAAAACAGCGATTTGAAATACACCTTCATCCGGGCAAATTTTTTCATGCAAAATTTTGAGATGTATCAAACCGAAGATATCCGCGATAAAAACCAGATTTTTCTACCCACCGGCGAAGGAAAAGCACCTTTCATCCATACCCGCGACATCGGTGAAGTGGCGGCCGAGATCATCGCCAATCCGGGCAATTTTGAAAACAAACAAGTTTACCTCACCGGGCCGGAGGCGATGGACCATTTTGAAGCTTCAAAAATTTTCTCTGACGTTCTTGGCCGAAAGATAGAATATAAAAACCCGGATGATGATACCTACCGGAAAGAAATGCTTAACCGCGGTTTTAAGAAAGAATATATCGATGCCATGATCGCGGTTTTCGGTAAGATCAAAAGCGGCGAAGTAGCACAAACCTCTGATTCGGTCGGGCAAATTTTAAACAGAAAACCCATCTCCTTACGTCAATACGTCGAAGAGAAAAAGGTACATTTTACCGGATAAAATTTTCAACCCAGCTTCATTCGCGCCAATAAGCCCTTCATTTTAAATCGGTTATACCGGGGTTGAAAGGTATAAAAAGCCGTCGGAATAAACAGTTCCAACAGCATCCTGTTGTAATAATATAGAAATCATTAAAAATAAAAAATTATGGCTAAATGTTTTGCATTGTTGGGATGGAGTTTACCTGTTATCGAAAGTATGCAAAAACTGGGAAAGCCTTATGTTGTGGTTTCATTTCCTGATTTTGAGCAATATGCAAAGGAAAATGAGATCCCATTTGTTTCCTATCGCTTCGATGAATGGAGCGACTCCTCCAACGCAATGGACTTACTCGAACAATTAAAACCCTGGAATGCCGATGTGGCCGTTCCGCTGTTTGAAGAAACCGTAGAATGGGCCGGGGCCCTTAATTCCATTTACCGCGATGATCCCCGTGTTTTTAACCGGGCTTTTCTTTTCCGCAACAAAGCGATGATGAAAAGAAAGGCCCTAATCGGCGGATTGCGTGTAGGATTATTTGAAGAAGTCTACAATAAAGAAGGGGTCAAAAGTTTTATGAAAAGGCTCAATGAGGCCAACTTGCAGGTTCAGGGTGAAGAGGACAGTTGGGTACATATCAAACCCTTTGCTGCGGCCGGAACGGTAGGTCACAGGTTACTTCGTTCGATAAGTGATGTGGACGAAAAATGTCAGGATGAAGATTTTCCCTGTCTTGCTGAAAGCCACCTGCCCGGAATTGAATTTTCATGCGAAGCTTTCATTCATGGGGGTAAAATCCGGTTTCTGAATATTACTGAATATGTGAAACTCGGTTACTCCAATTTCATTCCCGAAGGACATCACCTCCACTCAAGAAGGGAGAGGATTTTGACAGAAATGCAAAAACTTGTAGATATTTTCGGAATCGAATACGGCATGATCCACCCCGAATGGTTTTTAACCGAAAAGGATGAACTTAGTTTTGGAGAGGTTGCCTGTCGGATTCCCGGCGGACACATTCTTGAACTGGCGGGAAAAGCTTACAACTTTGATTCGCTGGCGGCATTTGTTCAGTGCCATGATCCTAATTTATCAGAAGAAGAACTGAATGAGATACTGCCTCCGCTGAATGCGCGCCCTGAACAGTTTTACGGCAATGTGATGATCTATCCGCGGAAACATGAGATTTCAAAACTGGAGATCCCGGAAGAGTTGAAAGAGGAGCCCTATTTTCTCGATCATAACCTGGTACCGCCGCTCAGCACGCAAAAGATCAGCGACCGTTCAGGCTTCGGGAACCACTTCGGTACCATCAACTTCAAAGGGCCCGATCCGGATCGAATGACGGAGTTGCTGATCCACTACGAAAATGTCGATTTTTATCATTGATGGCAATACCGCTGCAATTTAACAGTTGTTCTACCGTGAAAAAAACTTCCCGGCAGGGTTGGCATTTTATGTTCATTTGCAGTTGAAAACCAACAGAAGTACTTTAAATTCTTACATGACAGAAGAGGCATTATTAAAACAAAGTCATCAGATATTTGATGAGCTGTTTACCGAATTTCGTGAAGCAACAAAACTCACCAAACCGGGTAAAGCACAAAAGCTCATCAACCGTATAGATATGATCGCAGGAACATCGGCCGGGATTGAAATGTTGTATGACAAAATCGATGAACTGGAGGCGGCGGGCATTTTCGAAGAAACCGCATGGATCGATCCATCCAAACTGGTTTCAGGGTTGGTACAGGGCACCATCAAAAGCGGACATCCCAATTCAACATACGAATTGCTGAGTGAGCTGAGAATTCTGGCCATTGCCAGGGAAAGGATCAAACATCCACATCTTTCCGGTGCTAATGCCTCCGATTTTCTTCAGGAGGTGGTGGTCTCCAATCTTGAATTTTTTTACAACGATCCTATGGAGGAAACCCGCCTGATGATGAGCAAACACGAACTGCAAAAAGCGAATGTTTTGTTCGGGTTTATTGCGCAAAAAATTGAGCTCAACGGGATCAAAAAAAAACTGGCTGATGAATTGGAATTGATCTGCCTCCAGCGCCCTGTAGTTACTGAGAAGCAGCGAAAGCTCATTGTGTTGATCCGAAAAAGGATCAAACCCGATCCGGGCAACCCGGACGATCGCAAACTGCTGGAATTTCAATATGCATTGTACCGGCCAACCCTCAGCACTGAAGGGAAAGACACGGATTCCTACAAAGTATTTTTAGAATCACTCGATGTTGATCAACTGGAAGCCGAAGCATGGGAAATGGGCGAATCGATGCAGAAATTCGGGTTGGTGAGCCGGTTTCATGCCGTGCTGTTGCGCTTGCTGGTTGAGAAAAATCACAAAGAACTGGTGCCCACCTGTTTGAGTCTGAGCGAGACCGGAAGGGTTAAATGGTTGAAACACGAAGCCTTTATTGCCGATCTCATCCAACGGGTGATCGTACCTTACAACGAACAATGCATTTACGGCCTGGCTAACATTCTTGAGACGGATATTTTTTCGAGAGAAGTGATCCGCACAGGGATATCCAACCTGTTTTCGATCAGGATTAACCCAGCAGTTGAAGAGCGGATCTTAAAAACCACACGTGCACCGCGTGATCAGGTTTCGTCGCAACAATACCTTATCGGTTCGCTGATACGGATCCTCGGGCAGCCGCTCGGTGTTCGGCAGGGGAACAATCCCACCTGTCAGAGTGCACGAGGCATCAGCATGTGGAGTCAGTTTGCACCGGCCCGGCTGATCAACATGTTGCAAACGGCAGCCGTTCACAACGACCTTGCCTTGCGCTTTGAGGATCGTGAAGTAAAAAGTTCGGAAACCGGGAAAGGATTGGTTCAAACCCTCGATTACAACCTGGATGCTGTTTCGGTGACCCTCGTTCCATTGCTCGATAAGATCTACAACGAAATGATGATCCGTGCTTCGGGTCGTGGCGAAGATCCGCATAAATGGGTGAACCCGGCCCTCTACGGACAATGGATTCAGGTTGGATTTGCCTCGGCATACGATTACCTGTCGAATGCGATTGTTGATTTTGATGGATTTACCCGGATCTTTTATGCCATGTGTCATCCCGAATACAATGGTGGATACCGGCTGGTGTATCCCAACCCGGTTGGAATTTACATCACCTCTTCACAGGGTGAGATGCTTGGGTTTCATGCCATTTCGCTGCTCAGGGTCGAACAGGACCCCGAAGGAAATTACAGGGCATATTTCCTCAACCCAAACAGTGAGGGACGACAGGACTGGGGACAGAACATCCGGCCGTCGGTGTTTGGTATGGGTGAACGATACGGGGAGTCGTCCCTGCCTTTGCATGAGTTTGCTTCACGTATTTACGCCTTTCACTACAACAGCCTCGAGGCGCCCCGGTTCGTTGATGATATTCCTGCCGCGGCAGTAAAAGAAGTGAAAGATCTCGCCAAAAACAGTTGGGGAAAATCTTATGTATGGATTGAAACAAAGAAAAAATGGTAAAACATTCATCCAGAATAGAACTCAAACAATCGGCCTATAAAAACAACATAACGTTTATTCGGAAAAAGATCGGTAAAGATGTGCTCCTCTCTTCTGTTGTAAAAGCAAATGCTTACGGTCATGGTATCGAAGCTTTTGTACCGATGGCCGAACGTTGCGGCATCGATCACTTCTCGGTCGCCTCCTCTTTTGAAGCCGAAGAGGTTTTACGCGTTTGTCAACCTGAAACCCGCATCATGATCATGGGGATCATTTATGAAGACGATATTTCGTGGGCTGTTGCCTGCGGAATCGAAATGTATGTGTATAATTTCGATCGGCTGCAGGTGGTGCTGGATGCTGCCAAAAAGGAAGGAAAACCGGCAAAACTTCACCTCGAAGTGGAGACCGGAGCCAACCGGACAGGCCTGAGTAAAAAGGAGTTCGGCAAATCCCTCACTTTCATGAAACGGCACAAACAGCATCTCATTTTCGAGGGACTTTGTACCCATCTTGGCGGAGCCGAAAGTTTTTCGAACCAGTTTAAGATCGATATGCAGAAAAGGCGGTTTAAGGAATTCCTGAAAGAGTGCAAATCGAGGAAGATCGAGCCCAATCTTCGTCACATGGCCAGTTCAGCGGCTGCATTAACGATGAAGGACACCACTTACGACATGGTGCGGGTTGGCGTTGCCCAATACGGTTTCTGGCCCAGCCCGGATGTGTATTACACCCATTTGCAGGAAGTGAATAAAAAATCGGATGTGGGTTTAAAAAGGATCTTCACCTGGAAAACCGATATCATGGATATACGGCACGTAGACCAGGGGGAGTTCATCGGATACGGCACTGCTTTCCAGGCTACGCAGGATATGCAAATTGCGGTGTTACCACTGGGTTATTCGAACGGCTATCCACGGGCTTTATCAAATCGCGGCCATGTGCTGATCAAAGGGAAAAAAGCGCCCATCGTCGGATTGATCAATATGAACCTGTTCATGGTTGATATTTCGCATATCGCCAATGTAGAAGTGGGCGATGAAGTGGTGTTGATCGGACGGCAGGGCAACAATGTGATCAATGTGTCGAGTTTCACCAACATCACCCAACTACTGAACAACGAAATGCTGAGCCGTTTGCCTTCGTCCATTCCGAGGAAGGTGGTCCGCTAATATAACCACTAGTTGATCTTATCCCTGTTTGTTGAGATCAAATTCCGGAAGGTGATTTTTTATGATATCACTTCTCAGCGCCTTTCGTTTTTGTTTGATATTCAGCCTGAAATTCATTAGCTCAGAGTCTTCCCGTAATTTCTGACGTTTCATAAAACTTTCGAAATAGATGGCAGAATTCACCAAATCGTGCCAGTTGCCGATCAGTTGCTCGGTTTCCCTGAATTTTTCAGGATCTTTTCCGCTTTCTTTTTCAAACAACGGTTTGAAAGATTCAATTTCAGCAAGGTAATAAAGTTGTTTTACGATGGTTCGCACCGAATGAATACGGTGATTGCTTTTTGGTTTGTGAATGATTTCATTTGCTTCATTCAGTTTGTTGCGGATAAACAAACGGCATTGTGCGTGAACTGTTTTTTCATCGATGGATTCAATAGCTGCCAGAATTTTGTTGTCTTTGAGGATCCTTTTTCGTTTGGCAATTTCAGGGAGATGTTTCAAAAACCTCGATATTTCACGGTATTCTCTGGTTCGCAAATACTCAGTATACGCCCCCGATTCTTTATTATTTTCTGAATTATATGTTTGTACAAGTCCCTGTTCTATCTGCAGTTCCCTGATCTTTCCGGCAAGTTTAAAAAGGCTTCTGATTTTTTTTAGTTGATTTTTCGGCTTAAATTTTTCTTCAGTTAAAAAGCCGATCAATAAAAACAATGCGCGTAAACGTTTGGTGGTAGTCCGCATTTTGTGGATCGCCTCCTGATCGAACTGATCGATCACCAACCTGAAATTTTCTTCGAAAATATCTTTTTGCAGAAGGTAATATGCTGAGATCTCATTTTTCATAAAACTGCCGCAAAAGTAACCATTCAGGTCAATTTTCAATATTAATTTTGCCCATTCAAAACAGAGATGGGAATTGCATGTTCAATTTTGCTTCCTGTCAATTTTAACTATTTTTGCGGGAAATCTACCCGATGACATTTAAGGTAACGATACTTGGAAGCAATTCGGCAATACCCACCATCAAAAGAAATCCAACCTCCCAGTTGGTGAATCACAACGAACGTTTGTTTTTGATCGACTGCGCCGAAGGCACTCAGCTTCAGTTACGCAAGTACCGGATCAGAATGCAACGTATCGGGCATATTTTCATCAGTCATTTGCATGGCGATCATTTTTTTGGGTTGATCGGTTTGATCTCAAGCATGCATCTTTTGGGTCGAAAAAAAGAACTTCATATTTATGGCCCCGGCCCATTGGAAAACATCCTGAAGGTACAGCTCGAAGCCAGTCAGACCGAATTGGTGTATCCATTGCATTTTCACCCGATAAAAGAAGGCAGCAGCGAATTGATATATGAAAACGATAGGCTCGAAGTGGTTACCATTCCGCTCAACCACCGCATACCGACCAGTGGCTTTTTGTTCAGGGAAAAAACAAGCAAAAGAAAGCTCATAAAAGATGTGGTTAAAAACATGGACATTCCTTCCGACATGTTTGCCAAAATTAAAGACGGGGCTGATTTTACAGATGCCAGTGGCAAATTATACAAAAACGAAGAAATGACAACGGCACCGCCCAAATCCCGCTCCTATGCCTATTGCTCCGACACCAGTTATTTCGAACCGGTGATCCCGATCATTTATAAAACCGATCTGTTGTATCATGAAGCCACTTTTATGCAGGACAGAGCCGATGCTGCTGCTGAAAAATTTCACGCCACCACAGTTGAAGCTGCCACCATTGCAAAAAAATCGGAGGTGAATAAACTAATCATCGGGCATTTTTCAACCCGCTACGACGACGAAGAACCCTTGTTGAAAGAAGCCAGAGAAGTTTTTCAAAATACAGATATCGCAACCGAAGGAAAATCATTTTCGATTTAATTTACCTACCTGACTTTTTTATTCAATCGGCTTTTTTTGCTATCATTGACAAATGATTTCAGAAAATGTCGCGAACACCTAAAATATCAGAAAAATTATTCACGACCCTGGCTTCGTATTATCTTATTTTTTGTCTCGTTTTTTTATTTCCGGAACAAATCTTTTCAGATGAAACTACGGGCAAAATCGCAAAGGGTAACGCTTCGTCCATCAGGCATCTCACAATGGATAATGGCCTTCCCTCGAAAACTATTACAGGAATTGCCGCTGACGAAAATCAATTCATCTGGATCGCAACCAACAAGGGCTTTTGCCGGTGGGACGGATTCAATGCAATTTGTTACCAGCCCATTCCCGGTGATTCATCTTCCCTACCCGACAACCACATTCCACGAAATGGTTTTAAGTGGGATGCACAACGCAAAAAGTTGCTGATCGGCACCAATCAGGGGCTTAGCTTATTCGATCCTGCAACACTTGAATTTCAGAATTTCTTTATTGATCCTGACAACAGCCTGAAAATCCCTGCACCCATAAATGTAGTATTCACCGATCGTCAGGATCTTATCTGGTTGGGAACCGACAACGGATTCAGCATGATGCTTCCGAATGGCAATTCATTTAAAAACTTCACCTTTAAAGATGATTTTCCGGAATATGTTATGCTAGATCAAAGAAGTATTAACAGGGTTTTTGACATCCGTCAGGACCCGGAAGATGACAATGTATTATGGCTTGCCACACTGGCAGGACTTCTGAGATTTACCAAAAGCACAGAAAAATTACAATGGTTTTATTACCCGGCAGAAGATTACCTGCGCGAACTCAATCTGTTTACGATGTTGGTTCCGGGAGAAGAGGGGATGATTTACCTCGGCACCTGGAATTTCGATATGGTGCAATTCGATTCGAAAAACGAAAAGTTTACAGGTAGGTTTGGCCGGTCTCCAGGAAGTACAATCCATACAGATGAACGGATATTTCCTTATGCCCATGCAGGAAAAGATGCCATTTGGATTTCGTCGTTGAATGGATTAGGCACGATCAATCCCAAAACAGGAGACATCGATTATATTTTTTCCCTTAAAAATGAGCATAATCATCGTTTGGTGCCAGAACTATTTTACCGGGATGGTGATCGTCATCTCTGGCTTGGATCCGAAAACGGGGTATATGTCCTTTCTCTGGATTATGGTCCGGTAAAAAATCACTTTTTCCGACCCGTCGATGAAAACCACTGGTACATTACCAGAAGCCTCTTTGAGGATACAATATCCAACACTCTGCTGATCGGTTACGGACGTGGCGAAGGGCTTCATTTTTTTGACCTGAAAACCTCACAATTCAGAGTGATCAATTATCCGATCCATAACATTTCCGAACATGTTGTTTCGGCAATTTTACCAGCCCCATCCGGCGGCATATTTATGTTAACGCCGGATGCATTGTATGATTATTCACCCAAAAACCAGCAGGTTAAACTCCTGTTTTCGAGCCGGGCAACCATGCACGATATGAAATCCGACAGCCAGGGAAATCTGTGGATAGCTTCGGCGAACCAAGGGCTTTCGGTGCTTAAACCGGGGCAGATGAAACCTGTTCAAACCGGTGAAATGTACCATGATTTTGGAGGAAGTCAAAATCTTCCGATGTTTCAGGAATTGGTAATTGATAATCATGACCGAATCTGGTTTCGGCGTCGCGGCGAATCCTACGGTTATTACGATCCTGCGAAAGACTCGCTCATCTATTTTAGAAAGCGGGACAAATTATTTGATATCACATGTTTTGGCCCGCCGGATGATAAACTGATCTGGGCTGCCACAGCCGAAAACGGGATAGGGTTTATTGATGCTGAAGAACCTGACAAAGGAATTCAAATTGTTTTTCCTCCCGATTCACTACCATACGGATTGATCAGCAACTTGCTGGTTGATCGATCCAATAAAATTTGGGCACTTTGTGAAATGGGACTACTCAGGTTAGATCCCGAATCGGGTGAAAAAGTCTTATTTGATGAAAATCATGGGATAGCTGTGCGGGATAACTGGTCAGATAAAAACAACCTGGTTCCGGGGAAACTGCAGTTATTAAAAGACGGCAGGATCGCAATCGGGTACAGACATGGATTGGGATTTTTTCATCCTGATAGCTTAAAACCGGTTTACAAGGTTCCGGAACCCTACCTGACTGCAATAAGGATCAATGAAGAAAACATTCCGGTTAATGAAAACATGAAACTCCGCTTGCCTTTCGATCAGAACAATCTGGGGTTTTCCTATTCGGCTCATGCGCTTTACAACAGAGGGATCATTTTGCAACACAAGATTCAGGCTATCGATCCTGACTGGCATACACAACTTCCCGGAAAACAGGTCTTTTATCCCAACCTCAGGCCAGGAAAATATCGGCTGATCTTGCGGAGTTCCTCCTTATCAGGACAGGGAGGAGAAAAATTCAACCACTTCGATTTTGTGATCCGTTCACCCTGGTGGAAGACAGGCTGGGCTTATGCAACGTATGTTGCTTTATTTGGTTTGCTGATCGTGATCATTTACCGGTTCCAGTTAAATCGTCAACTGGCCCGTCGTGAAAACCACCGCCTGCGTGAACTCAATGAACTTAAAACCCGGCTCTATGCAAACATAACCCATGAATTCCGGACACCTATCACCGTGATTACCGGTATTGCCGACGACCTGGCCGGCAGGCAATACGACAGGAACCTTTTCAAAAATAAGCTGGAAACCATTCAGCGCAACAGCGACAGCCTGCTGCACCTTGTAAACCAGTTG
>JAGQVF010000112.1 GCA_020438135.1 Bacteroidales bacterium
GCCATTTGGTCACCATCGAAGTCGGCGTTAAATGCAGTACAAACAAGCGGGTGCAACTGAATGGCTTTCCCTTCAATAAGTTTTGGCTGGAACGCCTGAATACCCAACCTGTGAAGGGTGGGGGCACGGTTCAGCATAACGGGGTGGCCTTTCAGAATGTTTTCGAGAATATCCCAAACCACGGGGTCTTTTCTATCAACAATTTTCTTAGCTGATTTAACCGTTTTTACGATACCTCTTTCCAACATCTTCCGGATAATGAAAGGCTTGAATAATTCGGAAGCCATTTCTTTCGGAAGGCCGCATTCGTTCAACTTCAATTCGGGGCCAACCACGATCACCGACCTACCTGAGTAGTCAACACGTTTACCGAGGAGGTTTTGACGGAAGCGACCTTGTTTTCCTTTCAAACTATCGCTCAAAGATTTGAGTGCCCTGTTCGATTCGGTTTTTACTGCATTCGATTTTCTTGAATTATCGAGCAATGAATCAACAGCTTCCTGGAGCATACGTTTTTCATTACGCATGATCACATCCGGTGCTTTAATTTCGATCAACCTTTTCAACCTGTTGTTTCTGATGATCACCCTGCGGTAAAGATCATTCAGGTCGGAGGTTGCAAATCTTCCACCATCCAGTGGAACCAATGGTCGCAATTCCGGTGGTATAACCGGAACCACTTTCACGATCATCCATTCGGGCCTGTTTTCGATCCTGTTCATTCCATCGCGGAAAGCTTCGAATACCTGCAGCCTTTTCAGGGCTTCCTGTTTACGCTGTTGTGATGTTTCGGTATTGGCTTTATGTCTCAGTTCGTATGAAATCTTGTCCAGGTCAAGTCTTGCAAGAAGATCATGGATGGCTTCAGCACCCATTTTTGCAATAAATTTATTTGGATCACTGTCGTCGAGATATTGGTTATCGCTGGGCAGTGTTTCAAGGATATCGAAATACTCTTCTTCCGTAAGGAAATCGAGATAATTAATTCCATCCTGTTCTTTCACACCGGGATTGATCACTACATACCGCTCGTAGTATATTATAGAATCGAGCTTTTTGGTTTGAAGTCCGAGCAATGCACCGATTTTATTTGGCAATGAACGGAAGAACCAGATATGGACAACGGGCACTACGAGGTGAATGTGTCCCATCCGCTCACGACGGACTTTTTTTTCAGTTACTTCCACTCCACAACGGTCGCAAACGATTCCTTTATAACGGATCCGTTTGTATTTTCCGCAGTGGCATTCCCAGTCTTTTACCGGTCCGAATATCCTTTCACAAAACAATCCGTCTCTTTCCGGTTTATAGGTCCGGTAGTTGATGGTTTCAGGTTTTGTGACTTCACCGTATGATCTTTCCAGGATCATTTCGGGAGATGCCAGACTTATGGTAATTTTTGAAAAATCTCCGGGGATTTTTTCTTCTTTTCTGAATGCCATATTTTATTTCCTTATTTCAGTTTAAAAATGAAGTTACAGACCAAAAAATTACTTATCAAAAGTGATGTTCAATCCAAGTCCTCTTAATTCATGCACAAGAACATTAAAAGATTCGGGAACATTGGGTTTAGGCATGTTTTCGCCTTTCACAATAGATTCATAAGCTTTGGCCCTACCGATTACGTCATCGGATTTAACGGTAAGTACTTCCTGCAGGATATTTGCTGCACCGAATGCTTCGAGTGCCCAAACCTCCATTTCACCAAAACGCTGACCCCCAAACTGGGCTTTACCACCGAGGGGTTGTTGTGTAATAAGTGAGTACGGTCCGATAGAACGGGCGTGCATCTTATCGTCGACCATATGGTGAAGTTTCAGCATGTAGATATATCCAACTGTTGCAGGCTGGTCAAAACGTTTCCCGGTGCTGCCATCATACAGGTGAACCATTCCGTTTGCCGGTAGTCCGGCTTTTTCGAGATATTCGTTGATTTGATCCGAAGTAGCACCATCAAAAATCGGGGTAGCAAATTTTTCACCCAGTTTTTTTCCGGCCCACCCAAGAATGGTTTCATAAATCTGTCCCAGGTTCATACGGGATGGTACACCAAGCGGGTTGAGTACGATATCAACCGGTGTGCCGTCTTCGAGGAAAGGCATGTCTTCTTCCCTTACGATCTTCGCCACGATGCCTTTGTTTCCATGTCGTCCGGCCATTTTGTCTCCAACAGTCAGCTTACGTTTTTTCGCAACATAAACTTTTGCCATCTGAACAATGCCGTTTGGCAGATCGTCACCAACACTGGCTACAAATTTTTTCCTGTTGTAAACACCCAGTATCTCTTTATACTTAATAGTATAGTTGTTGATCAGTTGTTTGATCAGTTCGTTTTTATCTTTATCTGTCGTCCATTTGGATGGATTCACATTTAGATAATCAACGCCCTGCAGGATTTTTTGGGTGAACTTGGTTTTCTTCGGAATGATCTCCTCCTTAAATTTATTGTAAACACCCTGTGATGCTTTTCCACTCACCAGAACAGTTAGTTTATCCACCAGCTTATTCTTCAGGTCGTTGGCATCCTTCAGGTACTCGTCATCAAGCTGTTTGATGATCTCCTTTTCCTTGGTTTTCGCCTTTCTGTCTTTAATTGCTCTGGAGAACAACATTTTCTCGATAACCACACCTTTCATAGATGGAGGTGCTTTTAAAGAAGCATCTTTCACATCACCGGCTTTATCACCGAAGATTGCGCGAAGAAGTTTTTCTTCAGGTGTCGGATCCGATTCTCCTTTCGGTGTGATCTTTCCGATCAGGATGTCGCCTTCTTTCACTTCTGCACCGATCCTGATAATTCCATTTTCATCAAGATCTTTGGTAGCTTCTGAACTGATATTTGGGATATCTGCCGTAAGTTCCTCGATTCCCCTTTTGGTATCACGCACTTCAAGCGTAAACTCCTCGATGTGTACAGAAGTAAAAATATCTTCTTTCACAACTTTTTCAGAGATTACAATAGCATCCTCGAAGTTGTAACCTTTCCAGGGCATAAATGCAACCATAAGGTTTCTGCCGATTGCAAGCTCCCCGTCTTTTGTAGCATAACCCTCGCAAAGTACCTGTCCTTTTTTAACCTTGTCACCTTTTCTTACGATCGGACGAAGGTTAACACTGGTATTTTGGTTTGTACGTTTAAATTTGGTAAGCCTGTAAGTTTTTAAATCATCTTCAAAACTAACCAGTCTTTCATCCTCGTGCCGTGAATAGCGGATACGTATTTCATTGGCATCCACATATTCAACCATACCATCGCCTTCGGCATTTATCAAAACCCTTGAATCGCGGGCCACGTTCGCTTCAATACCCGTACCAACGAGCGGAACTTCGGGATTAAGAAGCGGGACAGCCTGACGCATCATGTTTGAACCCATCAAGGCACGGTTTGCATCGTCGTTTTCGAGGAAAGGAATAAGTGAAGCAGCAATCGAAGCAATCTGGTTGGGTGCAATGTCGATCATGTCAACCCTTTCCTTTTCTTCGATCGGATAATCTGCCAGATACCTGACCTTTACACGATCATTCACAAAATTGCCATCCTCTTTGAGTTTGGTGTTGGCCTGTGCAATGATTTTATCTTCCTCTTCTTCTGCGCTCAGGTAGATCGGATCTTCATTGAGTGCGACCTTTCCTTCAACTACTTTTTTATAAGGAGTTTCAATAAAACCGAGTTTATTGATTTTTGCATATACACAGAGTGATGAAATCAGCCCGATATTCGGTCCTTCAGGAGTTTCGATCGTACATAACCTACCATAGTGGGTATAGTGAACGTCACGAACCTCAAAGCCTGCTCTTTCCCTTGACAAACCACCGGGTCCCAATGCTGAAATTCTTCGTTTGTGGGTTACCTCCGATAAAGGATTGGTTTGATCCATAAACTGCGAAAGCTGGTTTGTTCCGAAGAATGAATTGATCACAGACGATAATGTTTTGGCGTTGATCAGATCAGTGGGTGTAAATACTTCGTTATCCCGCACATTCATTCTTTCGCGGATGGTTCTGGCCATCCTTGCCAAACCTACACCAAATTGTGCGTAAAGTTGTTCTCCAACAGTACGAACGCGACGGTTACTCAGGTGGTCAATATCATCAACATCGGTTTTTGAGTTTACCAGTTCGATGAGGTATTTAATGATATCGATAATGTCTTCTTTTGTGAGTACCTTGGTATCGGGGTCAACATTCAACCCTAGTTTTTTATTGATACGATAACGGCCTACATCACCCAGATCATAACGTTTGTCTGAGAAAAACAATTTGTCGATAATTCCACGGGCGGTTTCTTCGTCGGGTGGTTCAGCATTTCTAAGCTGTCGATATATAAATTCTACGGCCTCTTTTTCTGAGTTTGCCGTATCTTTTTGAAGCGTATTGAAAATGATTGAATAATCCACGGCTGTTGACTCATCTTTATGAAGCAGGATGGTTTTAACGCCTGAGTCAACGATTTGATCGATATGTTGATTTTCGAGAACAGTTTCTCTGTCAATAATCACTTCCGTTCTTTCGATCGATACAACTTCACCCGTATCTTCATCTACAAAATCTTCGAGCCATGATCTTACAACCCTGGCGGCAAGTCTTCTGCCGATCACTTTCTTAAGACCGGTTTTACTCACTTTAATTTCTTCAGCGAGGTTGAAAATTTCCAGGATATCCCTGTCGCTTTCGTATCCGATTGCTCTGAGTAGTGTTGTAACAGGTAATTTCTTTTTCCGGTCGATATAAGCATACATCACATTGTTGATGTCGGTGGTAAACTCCATCCATGATCCTTTAAAAGGGATGATCCTTGCAGAATAGAGTGTTGTACCGTTAGCATGCATATGTTGTCCGAAAAATACGCCTGGTGAGCGGTGTAGCTGCGACACTACAACCCTTTCAGCGCCATTAATAATGAATGTGCCTTTAGGGGTCATGTAAGGTATCATACCCAGGTAAACATCCTGGATGATGGTTTCAAAATCTTCATGTTCCGGGTCGGTACAATACAGTTTCAATTTGGCTTTCAGGGGAACACTATAGGTAAGTCCCCGTTCGATGCATTCATCAATCGAGTATCTGGGTGGATCGATGAAATAGTCGAGAAATTCAAGGACGAAATTATTTCTTGCGTCGGTAATCGGAAAATTTTCACTGAATACCTTATACAATCCTTCTTCAACGCGATTTTCAGGATTGGTTTCCAGCTGGAAAAATTCCTGAAATGATTTGAGTTGAATGTCGAGAAAGTCAGGGTATTCGAATTTAATTTTAGTAGAACTAAAATTGATTCTTTCTTTGTTATTGGTATTAGCCAAAGTTTTATGATTTAAAGGGTTAGAAAATATTACTAAAACAAGAATATGTAAATACGGAAATAGACCGCCCCGCATTTTTGATGCGCAGGCAGTCTAAATCCGGCAAATAAGCGAGATATCCTTATTTAACTTCAACCTCTGCTCCGGCTTCTTCTAACTGACTTTTAAGTGCATCAGCTTCGTCTTTTGTAACACCTTCCTTAATCGGTTTTGGTGCTGAATCTACCAGTTCTTTTGCTTCTTTAAGGCCAAGGCTGGTTAATTCTTTAACAAGCTTAACAACAGCAAGTTTTTTCTGACCTGCTGCAGTAAGGATTACATCAAAAGCAGTTTGTTCTTCAGCTGCGGCGCCATCGCCAGCTCCGGCTGCCGGTCCGGCAACTGCTACTGCTGCGGCTGCAGGTTCAATACCATATTCATCTTTAAGTATCTGAGTTAATTCAGTTACTTCTTTAACAGTAAGGTTTACTAATTGTTCTGCAAATTCCTTTAAGTCTGCCATTTCTAATTATTTTTTATTATTGTTTTACTAAATCTTTGATTAATTATCTTTTTCAGATAATGTTTTTAAAATCCCGGTGAGGTTATTTCCACCCGATTGCAGGGCTGACATAACATTTTTCACTGGTGATTGCAGCAGCGCAAGTAAGTCTGCCAACAGTTCATCACGTGATTTTATACTAACCAGCATATCGAGTTGATCATCACCGATGTAGGTCATCTCCTCAACGAAAGCACCCTTGAGTAAAGGCTTTTCCGAGGTTTTTCTCAATTCCTTAATTAATTTAGCAGGTGCATTACCTGTTTCGGCAAACATCAAAGATGTCGGGCCTTTAAGGACGCTATAGAGTTCATCGAGGTTTTTGTCAGATTTTTCCATTGCTCTTTTGAGCAAGGTGTTTTTCACAACGGTCAACTTGATCTCCTGATTGAAGCATTTTCTTCTCAGGTTGCTGGTATCTTCTGCATTAAGTTCAGAAGTATCAGCCAGATAAATAACCGGATTACTGTTTATTGCTTCCGTCAGGTTATCAATAAGTTGATTTTTATCCTCTTTTCTCATTGTAAAAGTTTTTCCTTTTAAACATTAAAGAGTAACTGATTTTGTCTCAATCTGGACGCCAGGGCTCATGGTGCTTGACATGTAGATACTTTTTACGTAGGTACCTTTTGCGGCCGGCGGTTTCATTTTGATAATGGTATGGATCAGTTCTTTTGCATTGTCGACGATTTTATCATTTTCGAATGATACTTTTGCAACCGATGCATGAACGATTCCCGTTTTATCTACTCTGAAGTTTATTTTACCGGCTTTAACACCATTCACCGCATTACCGATGTCCATTGTAACTGTGCCGCTTTTTGGGTTGGGCATTAAGCCCCTGGGTCCGAGTACACGGCCCAAAGCACCAATTTTCGGCATCACACTGGGCATGGTAATAATTACATCTATGTCTGTCCATCCACCTTTAATCTTATCGATGTATTCGTCCAAACCGACATAATCAGCTCCTGCAGCTTTGGCTTCTTCTTCTTTATCAGGTGTACATAATACCAAAACTCTTACGGTTTTACCCGTTCCATGCGGTAATACTACCGTACCTCTCACCATTTGATTCGCTTTCCTGGGATCGACTCCCAAACGGATGTCAAGATCAACGGATGAATCAAACTTGGTGTAGGATATGTTTTTAATTATGTCAACTGCTTCAGAAATCGGGTAAGACTGAGTCTTATCGAATTTTGCCAAAGCATCCTTCATTTTGCGTGTTAATTTGGCCATTTTTTACCCTTTTTATTAACTCCGAATTAATTTTCACCAAAAGGAGGTGTTCCTTTTACACGGATGCCCATGCTTCTTGCCGTACCTGCCACCATACGCATGGCAGATTCAACTGTAAAAGCATTTAAATCAGGCATTTTGTCTTCGGCAATTGTCTTCACCTGGTCCCAGCTAACTGTAGCAACTTTGGACCTGTTAGGCTCAGATGACCCCTTTTGGATTTTGGAAGCCTTCAAAAGTTGAACGGCTACCGGTGGAGTTTTAATGATGAAGTCAAAGGATTTATCTTTATACACCGTAATAATCACAGGTAAAACCTGTCCGGCTTTTTCCTGTGTACGGGCATTAAACTGCTTGCAAAATTCCATGATGTTCACCCCTTTGGCACCCAATGCGGGACCCACCGGAGGAGATGGATTTGCAGCACCACCTTTGATCTGTAATTTAATTAATCCACTTACTTCTTTAGCCATTGTTAATTTTCAGTTTAAGATAAACTATTGTCTAGCGTAACAGCCCGTAATACAGATTATTCTTTTTCAACTTGCATAAAGCTGAGTTCCAGGGGAGTTTTCCGGCCGAAGATCTTCACCATCACTTTCAATTTTTTCTTCTCTTCGTTGATCTCCTCGATTACTCCGCTAAAACTGTTGAAAGGCCCGTCAATTACTTTCACGGATTCACCAACAATGAAAGGTACATTAACTTCTTCACCTTTTTCAGCCAGTTCATCTACTTTACCCAGAATGCGATTAACTTCCGACGGACGCATTGGGCTTGGTTCGCCTTTGGTTCCCAAGAATCCAATAACACCGGGGATGTCTTTAATGATATGTGGTATTTCCGCAACAAGATTCGCTTCAATAAGAACATAACCAGGGTAAAGGTTTCTCTCTTTGCTAATTTTTTTGCCGTTTCGTACCTGGTAAACTTTTTCGATGGGTATAAGAACCCTCGATATATAGTCATCAAGATTAAGACGGCTAATTTCGCTTTCGAGATATTGTTTTACCTTTTTCTCGTTTCCACTAATCGCTCTAACTACGTACCACTTTTTTGTTTTGTCACTCATTCTGTAAAGCGTAATGATTTGTGATTTCAAAGGATACCGGTTGAGAAAAATCTTTACCGGTTAAAAGTTTTTGTAAAACAACTGTAACAGATTTTGAAATGAAAAATCCATCAGATAAACAATCAGTGCAATGATGAGGGAAGCAATTGACACAACGATCGCACTATTTTGCAGTTCACTCCATGTTGGCCAGGAAACTTTATGAACCAATTCGTCATAACTTTCCTTTGCGTAATTCTGTAATTTAAACTTTGCCATTGAACATCTATATTAAGCACGGGTGGTAGGACTCGAACCCACGACTCCTGGTTTTGGAGACCAGAGCTCTACCAACTGAGCTACACCCGTAAAAAGATGATTTTATTAAAAGAACGTTATCAGCAGCGAAAGGTACCCTGATTTTATATCAGGATACCTTCGTTTACTTTCTTTACATCTATCGAATTATTCGATAATATCAGTTACCTGACCGGCACCTACTGTACGTCCACCTTCACGGATTGCAAACCGGAGGTTTTTGTTCATAGCGATCTCTGAGATCAGTTTTACCTCGATGGTCAGGTTGTCGCCGGGCATTACCATTTCAACACCTTCGGGAAGAATAATCTCACCGGTAACGTCGGTTGTCCTGAAATAGAACTGAGGACGGTAGTTGTTGTGGAATGGTGTATGACGTCCACCTTCTTCTTTTTTAAGGATATAAACCTCTGCTTTGAATAAGGTGTGAGGAGTAATTGAACCCGGAGCGGCAATTACCATACCCCTTGCAATTTCTTTTTTGTCGACACCTCTTAAGAGCAAACCGGCATTGTCACCAGCTTCTCCACGGTCAAGAATTTTACGGAACATCTCAACTCCGGTACACACTGATTTCAGTTTTTCAGCACCCATACCAATAATTTCAACCGGATCACCAACTTTGATCACACCTGATTCAATCCTCCCGGTGGCAACTGTTCCACGACCTGTGATCGAGAATACGTCCTCAACCGGCATCAGGAATGGTTTGTCAACATCACGTTCCGGTAACGGAATCCAGGTATCACAGGCTTCCATAAGATCCCAGATTTTAGAGACCCATTTTTCTTCTTTATTGAGTGCACCTAAAGCTGAACCCTGAATAACGGGTGTGTTATCGCCGTCGAATTCGTAGAAACTTAGCAGTTCTCTGATTTCCATTTCTACCAGTTCGAGTAGCTCTTCGTCGTCAACCATGTCAACTTTGTTCATGAAAACAACGAGTTTTGGAACACCTACCTGACGAGCAAGCAGGATGTGCTCACGTGTTTGTGGCATCGGACCGTCTGTCGCCGCAACAACAAGAATAGCGCCGTCCATTTGCGCTGCACCTGTAACCATGTTTTTCACGTAGTCAGCGTGACCAGGACAGTCAACGTGTGCATAGTGCCTGTTTTCTGTTTGGTATTCAACGTGAGCAGTGTTAATGGTAATACCTCTTTCTTTTTCTTCAGGTGCATTATCAATTTCATCGAAAGACTTGTAAGAAGCCAAGCCTTTTTCCTGAAGATTGATAGTAATAGCAGCGGTTAACGTGGTTTTGCCGTGGTCAACGTGACCGATGGTACCAATATTAACGTGCGGTTTCGAACGATCAAAAGTTTCTTTTGCCATGTTAATTATTATTTAAAAGAATTTACAAATTTTATTTCAGTGGTTAAACTTCACAGAGCCATTGATGAGAATTGAACTCATGACCCCTTCCTTACCAAGGAAGTG
>JAGQVF010000113.1:0-8549 GCA_020438135.1 Bacteroidales bacterium
TCGGCAGGTTGCTGTGCAATCGTTTGAAATACAATTGCCATGAACCCAATAATCCGGATGAAAGAAAGGGTCAATTTGATTTTCAAAGGCATAGTAGTGGTTTCTGCAATTTATCTGCAGCGGACGACCATTGTTATCGTTTGAATACCTTTTCAAAATAACCTGATTTACACAGGTTTAAAATCCCCCTCTCAATTTTTTAAACAACAATGGTTTTGTCTCCCGCAAGTAATAACTGAATAGTAACGCAACAGAAGAACAACTGTTCATTATTTTCTGCGACTACGCATAGCACAGGTGTGATTCAGTCTCTTATCCATGGCAAATTTTTGATATTCTGCGGATTCAACCGGATAAACTGCGATCTTTCCTTCTGCATTGCTGTGAACGCCCCAGCCATAACGTTTGGTTAAAGGTGAAGTTCGCAAACATGCCTGACCTTTCGAGAAATATATTTTACGTGCGGAGGACTGATCTTCTTCGGGAATTTGATTCCTGGTGGCAAACACTTCAAAGATGACATCATCGGAGGTGAATTGATAAGGATGAGATTTGATCATTTCAAGTTGCATGGCGGCGATGGTTGGTTTCCCTGCTTTGTTGAGAGGTGCTTCTCCGGTGGTTGCAGGGCAATCTTCGGCAACGGAAATAAATGTGTTGAAATAATTGGTAGTGTGCTGTTTCATCTTTTTTGGCGAATCATTTTTGTTGTAAAATAAATGATTGAACAGCTTTTTTGTTCAATTCCTCCAATAGAGTCATATTGAAAACTTTGTATTGATAATTGAAATCGGCTAATCAACTTATTGCCGCTGGTAGATAAAGGGTTTAAAAAAGTTTAGGTGTTGTTATGTTTTGTTCATGCTCCAGCAGCCATTGCTTCCGCCACAGTCCACCGGCATATCCGGTTAAACTTCCATCTGAACCGATTACCCGGTGGCAGGGTACAATGATGGAAACGGGATTTTTTCCGTTGGCATTTGCCGCTGCCCTTATCTTCTTCGGATCACCCAGCTTTTTCGACAAATCGAGGTATGAAATGGTTTTTCCAAAAGGGATGTTTTGTAATTCTCTCCAAACGGTTTGTTGAAAAGCGGTACCGGCCAAATCCAAAGGAACATCGAAGGCATGGAGCGTTCCCTCAAAATAGGATGCAAGCTGAGCAATACAATTGTTTATTACAGAATTTTGGCTGACAGGGCTTTTTGTTTCTTCAGAAAAGATGAGTTTTGAAATTCCGGTATTTGTCGATTCAATCCGAATAGTGCCTATTAGAGATTTGTATGTCGCAAAATCCATTTCTTAACTGATGAACCTGATTGATAGCGGGTAACTGAAGCGTTCTCCGTTATTTGCCTTGATGGAAGCAATGATGATCATAATGATGTTAAAGATGACCAGTGCACCAAATAGCATAAAACCAATAAAAACTATCCATAAAATAATGGAGATGATCTTAAGGATCAGGATGGTAATCTGGAAATTAAGAGCTTCTTTTCCATGTTGATCCAACGATGGATATTCATTTTTTTTGATGGACCAGATGATGAGTGGCCCGATCACCGATCCAAAAGGGATCATGTAACCGGCCAGTGCACTTAAGTGGCAAAACATTGCCCAGGTTCTTTCGTCTGGTGTTTGCGACGTGGATTGCTGCATTTCTATGTTATGTTAACAGTTTATATAAAATAACAAAAACAAACATTAAAATTAAGGAAATAGCGGTGAGCCGGATATAAAATTCATTCTTTTTTACAGACCCCCGGTTAACCGCCCTGGCTTTACCGGCCATTCCGGTAATTAATCCCAAAACGGATAAACCGATCATAACTAATATTGCGTGATTCATGGTGTGTTGACCATTAGATTTTCAAGTTTCCGGGTGGCGCTGGCCCAGTTGTAGTTTTGATGAACAAATGTATAGCCGTTTTTTGCAATTTCATTGGCATAGGTGGCATCCTCAAGCAGCCTAAGTATGTGGGCAGCAAATTCTTGTGCAGATTGTCCTACCAAAATTTCCTGTTCGGGTGTTGCTTTTAAGGCGCTGTTGGCCAATTGGGAGGTGATGGAAGGAATTTTCATCGCCATGGCTTCGAGCAGTTTATTTTGCAATCCGGTCCCGATCCGCATGGGAGCGATAAATATCCTGGCTTTTCCGTAACATTCGCGGATGTCGTCGACCCAGCCGGTGACTGTAACATTTTTCCCTGCCAGCGCCTGCACTGAAGGATGTGGAGTGGCACCCGCAAGCATCACCTTGACCTCAGGAAGTTTTTGCCTGACCAGTGGTAAAATTTCTTTCACCAGGAAATTGGCAGCATTCACATTGGGTGGATATCCCATATTTCCGGTAAATACAAGATCGTATTCCTTTTCCATTGGCATCGGCCTGAAAAAATCGGTATCCACACCATTGATCACTACTTCGATCTTTTCTCTATCGGGGTGCGGGATTAAATCGCGATCGGGAGCCGAGATGATGGTTTTGTGATCGAAATCGCTGAAAATATCGTGTTCATATTTCAGTAAACGCTTATACTCAAGCCGCAAAACCGGTTTCATGTAAAATCGTGCTGATTGGCGGCGGCGGTCAACTCCTTTCGAAAAGACGTCCTGGTAATCGAGCGTTTTGGGAATCTTCATATCCCTGACATATTCCGTTACGCGGATCAATTGGCAAAAAATGTGATCCGGCTGAATTTCGTTGATGATCCGATTGATTTGTTTTTTAGCATTCGCATTAAAAAAATAGCCAACCTGTAATGGCTTGCCGGTTAAAAATGCTTTAACAATATTCCAGGCGGCTGATACCCTCGGCAGATCAATTACGTGGACAGATTTACAGAACGGATCCAATGCCTTTCGATATTCCGGTTTGATCTGAATATCGTTGAGGGCACACAAGTGAATTTCGTGGTTTTTGGCCAGGTGCCTGATCTGGTGATACGCCCGCAACTTGTCGCCCTTTTCGAGCGGATAGGGGAAGCGTGATAACAGGACTAATATTTTCATGCAGCCAAAACCGTTGTGATGAACGGTCAAATGTACATTATTTCAAAATAAAGGATGGTTATCAGTTCGAAAAAAATTAGAAGGGGAATCTGCAAAAACGGTCAAATCTGTTCATAAAATCCTTCAAGTGAGCGGATCACAGCTTCGTGACTATGTTCCTGTTCGATAAGTTGTCGGGCCTTGCGACCCAATTCTTCACACAAGGTTTTGTCGGCCACGCATTTTTTTACGGCTTTCAGAAAATCTTCCGGTGTATCGGCGATAAGGATGTTTTCACCATGGGTATAATTAATCCCTTCCGCTCCGATACTGGTTGAGATGATCGCTTTTCCCAAGGCCATTCCTTCGATGATCTTGATCCGGATGCCACTCCCTGAAAACAGTGGAACCACCATGATTGACTTGGAATGAATAAATTGGTGGGCATCGTCAACTTCTCCCAAAACCTCAACATTTTTTTTATTCAGATTGGTAAGCCATGCCGGCATTTCGCGACCTGCCAGGTAGATTTTCAAATCTGGAAGATCAGCATGGATCAGTGGCCAGGCCTTTTCAAGAAACCAATTGATCCCTTCTTCGTTGGGCATCCAGTTCATCGAACCAATGTGAAATAAAGAGGGAAATTCATAATCTGTCAGGCCACTTTTATAGATATCGGTGTCCACTCCAAAAGGAACCGTAGTGATGGGAATGTTGCAACCATGCTCGCTGAAAAATGCTGCATCTTTTGAGCTGATGCAGGCAATTCCATCGTAGCTGTTGAGATGGCTCAATTCATAGTTTTTAAGTTTGGTTGTAAGATATCGAAGGTAAACGGATTTCAACGGGTTCCGCGTGGTTTCGGCCACACGCTGCCAAATGCGGTGTTCGATATTGTGAGACCGCAACACGATTTTTGCCTTTGAATATTTCCTGATAACATCCATATACGGAGTCATGTAGAGCATTTCGAGTTGTACAACATCGAACTTTTCCTGCTGCAGCACCTGTTTCAGTTTTTGCTCAACATCTTTTGAAATAAACCTTTCAACATGGTAAGAATTTTTGGAAAACAGGTTTAAAAAAGCATCAAGCGGCTTAATTGCCAGGTCGACATAGATAAATTCGATACCGGTTTTTTGTCGGTAAACTGCAGGAATATCTTTGGGATCAACCTGGTATTTGTTGGTATTCAGTGCTAAAACTTTTACCTGATGACCGGCCTTCAGCATGCTTGTGATGTTGGCGTTCATGGCAAGCGGACCCCCTTCACGGGGTGGGAATGGTGATTTGTTGCACAGGAAAAGTATCCTCATTTCCCTCCCTTGTTTTTGAATATTTTGCGAAACAATTTCTTCCAGGCATCTGCATCCAGCAAAGGAGAGTCGGTAGTAGCTTTTATTGTCAGAAAGATTCCCAACGGTAATAATACGGCTGATGCGATCCACATACCATAGTTGGCATCGATTGCACCTTCCTTAACCGACTTTTCTCCCGTGATAGAAATTACATGAAACAAGACGAAAAACAGTACCGACACAACCACCGGTAATCCAAGGCCTCCACGCCTGATGATCGCGCCCAGCGGTGCGCCGATGAAAAATAGCACAAAACAGGCGAATGAAAGTGTGAATTTTCTGTGCCATTCCGCCTGATGTTTATGTATTAATTCTCGTTTTCGTTGTAATTCATCGGTATAAAAACCTATTGTTTCACGCTGTCGCCGGCATTTCTGGGCCGCTTCCTCAAGAATCTCCATTTTTTCGTTCTTATTAAAACCTGCCAGCATACCGGTCGTGTCATTCATGGTAGTCGAGTCTTTTTCAGCAAGATATTTGGCATTTTTTGCAGAATCTATCCTGGTATAATAATACATCGACCGGATCAGTGACGGAGCAATTTCACTTCGTCTTTCTTTGTATTGTTCGATAAGTGAATCTTCGGCAACTTCAAGCTGATTCAGGTTGAGCATGGAATAATTGCTTCTGAAGAGATCTTCATTGGTTCTTGACATTTCAAAATCCATCAGGCTGAATTTCTTGAAATTCTCCCTGAAATGACTGGTCCTTTGAGGTAAATCGCGTTTGTAGTTTCGCTGATCTACCAATTCAACATAATTGGTTCCGTTAAACAGGAAAAAAACAAGATAATGTCCGTCGGGAGTTAGCTCCATTTTGCCTGAATCTGCAACGGTTACATTAATGTTCCCTTTGTTGTCGCGATGGTCGTATATCATCACGTCCCTAACGGTTTTTTCATCATTTTCCTTTTTCCCGACACGGATGATGTAATCTTCAATTCCATCATAAAAAATCCCCTCTTTGATGTCGAGTGCCAGTTTTTGCTCCCTCACATCATATAGCAGCGATTTAAACTTCAGGTTGGCTACAGGTAATATATTATTTGAAAAATAGAATGCTACAACACTGATGATGACGGACAAAACGATCAATGGCATCATGATCCTTCGGAGTGAAATCCCGGCAGCTTTCATGGCTACCAATTCGTAGTTCTCGCCCAGGTTGCCAAAGGTCATCAGCGATGAAAGCAAAATGGCAAGCGGCAATGCCAGAGGTACAAAGGTGGAGCTGGCATAAAACAATAATTCTGCAATGATGTACCATTCAAGCCCCTTGCCTACAAGGTCGTCGATGTATTTCCACAGAAACTGCATCAGCAGGATGAACAATGCAATAAAAAAAGTCATCACAAGAGGACCCAGGTAAGATTTTATGACAAGCCAGTATATTTTTTTCACATCAACATTGTAATCGGCACAAAGATAACCAGAAACAGGTCATTTTTATTACATAATTGGTTTTCTCAAACTTTTAAGGATGACAACTATTTTTTAATTTTGTCGCCCGGTACAATGAAGCAATTCATAAAAAAGTACATCGGATTCAGGAGCAGATGAATATTTTCAGGAATGAAGTTAGTTAGCGTTAAGGATAAAAAAACAGGAGATCAGTTTCTCGAAGTTCCCCGCATTTTGAATAAAGAGGACCCTAACTGGGTATGCCCACCGGATGAAATTATCCGCAATATTTTCAATCCTGAAAAGAACAAATATTTCGAAGGTGGTGATGCAGCACGATGGATTTTGCTGGATGATTCTGGAAAACTTATCGGTCGGATTGCTGCCTTTTTCAATCGCGACAAAGCCAACCGTTATGATCCTCCGGCAGGTGGGGCCGGCTTTTTTGAGTGCATAAACGATCAAAAAGCAGCATTCAAACTATTCGACATTGCTGCCGAATGGCTGTCGGATCATGGTATGGGTGCCATGGATGCTCCCGTAAACTTTGGTGAAAACGATACCTATTGGGGGTTGCTGGTTGAGGGATTTACACAACCCGCATTTGGCATGAATTACAATCCGCCTTTTTACAAAGACCTGTTTGAAGCTTACGGATTTAAGCCTTTCTTCGAACAGGAAAGCAAACACCTCGACCTTAAAAAACCTTTCCCTGAACGATTCTGGAAAATTGCAGAATGGGTGATGCGAAAACCGGGATATACGTTCGAACATATTCGCAAAAAGGATATTGATAAATTTGCGCAGGATGTGGTAACCATCCATAATGAAGCCTGGAAATTTCATGAACATTTTACACCGCTTACGGTCGAAAAGGTAAAAAAGAGCTTCCGCGAGGCCCGCTCTTTCCTGGTTGAGGAATTTATTTGGTTTGTATATTTTGAAGGTGAACCCATTGCATTCTTTGTCATGCTGCCCGACATCAACCAGGTGTTTAAACACTTTAACGGCAAACTGAACCTATGGAACAAACTCAGGTTTTTGTATCTCCAGAAAACCAAAATGATCACTCGTACGCGGGTAACGATTATGGGGGTGGTTCCGAAGTTCCAGGGAATCGGAATAGAGTCTGCGATTTTTTGGCATCTCCGCGAACCGGTTCTTGAAAAACGTCCCCATTTTACCGAACTTGAGATTTCCTGGGTGGGCGATTTTAATCCCAAAATGAAAGCTACGCTCAACGCCCTGAATGCCAATCCGGGTAAAATTCACATCACTTATCGAAAATTGTTTGATCAAAAGGAGGGTTTTAAACAGGCCGAAAAAATTCCGGCAATCCGCGAAAAGCAGGGTAACGGAGAAAATGATCCGGCAGCTTAATCCTGAATTATCCGTACCAAAAGATCCACCTTACTTAACTTTTTTTGAACAACTTACTGTTGATTTTTTCAATAAACTTTTACTCTTATTTCTCGTAACTGAATTAACGATTTATGTTATGAATTCCTGCAAAGAGACGTATTATGAATGGAAGAAGTGCAACTGCAACAAGGTTTATGTTGCTTATGCCGATGGTTCCTGCATCGGTTTTTAATGATTTTCAAATCCCGTTGCAAACGACTTTTTTATTTGCAAATGGATTTAACCTGATGTCATTTTTAATCCCCATCATTTTAGTCCTGGCCGGTTTTTTCGGTGGGATGGTTTTTGAAAGATTTAAAAGAAAACAAAAAGATATTTCTGACCAGATTAAACCGGAACCCTCAGTTGAACCGGAAGAAGAACCGGAGGAAGAAATTTTATCCTCTGAGGAAGAACTGCGTATGTTAAATGCTACCAAAGACAAGTTTTTCTCCATCATTGCACACGATCTCAAAAATCCGTTTAATTCCCTGCTTGGGTTTTCCGATCTGCTAAAAAATGATTTCGACAGCTATAAAAAAGATGATATAAAAAGATTTATCGGTATCATTCACGAGTCTTCGAAACATGGCTTCGATTTACTGGAAAACCTACTGCAATGGTCGCGTTCGCAAACAGGCCGCATTGCTTTTATTCCGGACCAGGTGAATATAGCTGACCTGATTGACGGTTGTATTGATCTGCTAAAAACCACTGCCGACAAAAAGGAGATCAGGATGTACAAGGACATACCCCATGATATTACGGTTTATGGTGATCTGGAAATGCTCTCTACGGTTTTTCGAAACCTTATTTCAAATGCCATTAAATTCACTTTGCGTGGAGGGAGAATAAAAATCAAAGCCAAACAAAACACCAGGTCGGTTACCATTTCGGTGATCGATACCGGGGTTGGCATTCCGGAAGAAAAAATACCGGATCTTTTTCGGATTGATAAACAGGTAAGTACATACGGAACCGGCAATGAAAAAGGAACCGGCCTTGGATTGATCCTTTGCAAGGAATTTATCGATAAACACAAAGGAAAGATCAAAGTGAGCAGCGAACGCAAAAACGGTTCGGAATTTAAAGTAATTTTACCGCTTCAAATCAAAAAACAAGACGGAAATGCAGGACGCTACCCAAAAACAAAATCTTTCGAAAAAGGAGAATTCGCAGCTCATCATTGATTTTTTTCACCGCACCATGATGCATCATGCCTTGTGGTTTGCCGAAGTGCAGCACCAGTTTGGCAGGGAAAAAGCACTGGAGGCAATGGAGGAAGCATGGAGCAAAAGTTCGGCC
Organism: Bacteroidales bacterium; assembly: GCA_020438135.1. Taxonomy (GTDB): domain Bacteria; phylum Bacteroidota; class Bacteroidia; order Bacteroidales; family JAADJA01; genus JAADJA01. Next base: position 8,456 of record JAGQVF010000113.1, read on the forward strand.
ATCCAGATGAAACGGATTGCTAAAACGCTCGGCTTTGAGTTGGAAGACGGACTTCCGAAACCCTTGCTCGATCTCGATAATGAAAAACTGGAAG
>JAGQVF010000113.1:8661-8858 GCA_020438135.1 Bacteroidales bacterium
TGGGGGCAATTTTCACCTTTCGAAGCGTGGTCGATCAAAAGACAATTAAACCTCGGAGAAAAGCCCGGACTGGAAGGACTGAAAAAAGCGCTGCAATACAGGTTGTATGCTTTTATTAACGAGCAATCCTTTGCTGAAGAAACCGAAACGAGCTTTGTGTTCAGAATGAATCAATGCCGCGTACAGAATGCCCGCAA
>JAGQVF010000114.1 GCA_020438135.1 Bacteroidales bacterium
CCGGACTCATAATGCGTAGAAGATATACACCTGGATTCAGACCTTTCACAGGGATACTTTGTCTGGTATTCATATTTAATGTGCCTCTTTTTACGATTCGTTCGGAAATATCAAAAATTTCGAAATTGCACGTTTCAAAAGCAGGATTGCCCGAAACAAGGCAAAATAAAAAATCGCCGGTGGGATTCGGAAAAATCCGAATAACAGGTCCCTCTATTTGATGCTCGTTCAGACCGGAAACCGGTGGTGCATCTATTCCTTTATAGTAAGTTAATCCTCCCGAGAAATTACCCACAATCATTTCCTTGAAACCATCGTTATCAAGGTCAGAAATTGCTGCCGCTGTACGTATGCCCGGCCTTATTGTCATCATTTGTTCGTCAACAATTTTGTAAAGCGTATCATTCTCCTGAAAAGTGCCGCTAAGGTTGTTTTCGATATCGGTAAAATAAAATACCTTACCTTGTTCGCTTCCGACAACCAGTTGAATTTCATTTTCGTTTCCCCTGAAAAATCCGGGAGTTGAATAACCGGTATAAGTAAATGTTAACTCTGTATCACGGACATCCACTTTTCCCAGGCTATCCGTAATCCAGACAAATTCAGGCTGCTGAGCGGTACCGATGTTTTCATAATAGTTTAAATTTCCATTTTCTTCCCCGATGATAAGGTCGGGCAATTGATCGTTATTCAGGTCGAACAACTGTGGTGTGCTGAATTTTCCAACATCAATATTCATATAACCCGTATCGGCCAGCACCATATTCATAGGTTGCCCGGCTCCGGCATCATTCAGAAAGAGCATCAGTTTGCCGTTGTTTGAACCGACCAGCATATCCAAATCCGAATCACCATCCAGATCGGCGAATGCAGGATAATACCCGGTTTTGCGATATTGATGCAGATTTGCAAAATCGTGGGTTACTTTCGTAAATTGCGGATTTTCGAGGGTTCCGGTATTCCTGAAAAGTGCGATATTACTCCAATACACAGATTTCAGAAACATCCCGGGCAAATAATAAGACCACATGTAAAATCCATAATTACCAATGAACAGATCGGTCAAACCATCACCGTCGAAATCGGCCAGTACGGGGTAAGCACCGGAACCAACATCGATCATGTCGTCCTGAATAAAACTATTGGTTTCAAAATGCAGATCAGGCTGGGTATCAGTTCCATTGTTTTTATACAGCCAGACGCTGTTTGTATTTTCAGAGGTATAAATACCCGGGTCAAAAGGTGAAAACAGCATATCTTTTTTATCGTCGTTATTAACATCAATATAAGCTGCAACCGGCATTGAAAACAGATTAACAGGTTTATCGTAGGAAGGAAAACCGGGATCCTGACTGATCATCAGTGCTTCCTGTTGATTTCCGCCGTTGATAAGCTGAACAGGGTTGGGATAGTCGACATCTCCCAAAATCAGGTCTTTATCAGCATCATCATCCAGGTCAAGCAACAAAAACGTAGAACCCGCATGCCTGGATTTATTTCCATTTATTGTTGAATTTGCTTTTGTGTTGCAGGTATCAAGGTATATCACATTCGATTCATCATTTTCGGCAAATCTTCCCCAGCATTCCGTAACTTCCATAAACGTGAGAGAATCAGGTACCCCATAAAGCTCCATGGACTGGTTTTGCTGGTATTCTACAAACATTCCATAAACATAAAAATTCAGGATATCGAAATCACCGTCACCATCAATATCATCAATAGCCGGATAATCAACCTCAGTATTGTAAATATTGGTATATCCACCACCCTGAAATGAGGTAAGAAACGAATCGACCTTAACAGCAGGGACAAAGGCAAGTTCAGTTGTTGAGGTATTTCTGTAAGCGATTATTCCGGGCCAGGCGAGCGATTTCGTAAAAATATCCTGCAGACCATCACCATTGTAATCCCTGCTGAGAACCCAGGATTTAAAGTCAGGAAATTTTTCAGCGTATTCAGGGGCAAATGTATAATCCGAAACACCAGGCTGTCCTCCGTTTATAAAAGGCATTTTACGGTTTCCAACCCGATCAAAAACAAGCAGGTCCATATTGCCGTCGAGGTTCATATCGATTTCACAAAACTGGCAGGAGTTCATCCCGCCTGCCCAGGGCCAGGGAAATACTTTTTTTGACTCATCAAAAACAGCAGGAACTTCACCCTTTTCATCAGCCTCTGAGAACCAGATCTGTGTTTTTCCCTGCAAAAAACACAACAGACTTGCTATAAATAAGATAACCCCGAATTTCATTTTTGTTAATTTAATGCTTCACCGGTAACGGCTTTGTATAATTCACGCATAACCGCTCCGGCTTTGCCATTCAGATAAATATCCGTAATTGATTTTGTAAAATTTGATGTTTCTGTGTTAACCTCGATGATCGTAGCCCCGTTTTGTTTTGCCATATAGGGAATTTGGGCAGCAGGCATCACCTCTCCGGTCGACCCGATCAGAATAACAACTTCAGCTTGCGCGGCCGCTTGCACTGACTTTTGATAGGCAGCCATCGGAATCGATTCTCCAAAAAATATAAAATCGGGTTTTATAAGCCCACCGCATTCGCAATGTGGTGGCAACGATTCGAAATCAATATCATCAGGAGAATAGTAGTTTTTGCACTGAACACACTTTAATTTTTGCGAATTGCCATGAAATTCATAAACCTTTGAACTTCCAGCCTGTTGGTGCAGATTATCGATATTTTGCGTTACGATGCAATGTAACAATCCGGCCTCTTCGAATTGAGCCAGCGCTTTATGTGCATCATTGGCCTGCGCGTCTCCAAAAAAATTATAAAACAGTTCCCTGATCACCTCCCACGACTCAAGTGGGTTTGCATAAAAATAGTTCAATTCAAGTGTTCGTGGATCGTATTTACTCCAAATGCCACCTTCGCCTCTGAATGGAGGCACACCACTTTCAACAGAAATGCCGGCTCCGGTAAATGCCATTGAGAATTCAGAATTTTTCAGGACACGGGCAGCTTTAAGTAATTTTGTTTCGTCCATCATTAATTTTCTTTCAAAAATAGTAAACCAGTCTGAATTGCATGTTAAAATGTTCAGAATAACATAACGGGTATTTATATTCGTTATTGAACAGTAAAATCGAGGAGATCGGTAAAGTATTAAATAATTAGTTTTGCAAAGATGATAATCGAATATATAACCGGATACTTAAATGAATTTCTCTACCTGCTTCTGGAGATGGCTCCATGGCTTTTACTTGGATTTTTATTTGCCGGGCTACTTCATGTTTATATGCCTCATGGAAGTGTTAGAAAATATATGGGTAAAAACAACCTGAAATCGGTTTTGTATTCTGTATTGCTGGGCATACCTTTACCGCTGTGTTCGTGCGGGGTGATCCCAACCGGTATTTCTTTTTACAAAGAAGGAGCCTCCAAAGGATCGACGGTAGCTTTTTTGATTTCGACTCCACAAACAGGTGTTGACAGCATTTTGGCTACCTATTCATTATTGGGATTGCCATTTGCCTTGCTGAGGCCTGTTGTTGCATTTTTTAGCGGCATTTTGGGGGGCATTTTCACCAATTTGAATAATGCCGGAGAAATCGATGTTTCGAAACCCGAAAAAACAAAACCGGAGCTTCAACATCGGGAAAAATCTTCAACCAAATTCCGTAAAATGTTCAGGTATGCATTTGTTGATTTTATGGAAGATATTGCCGACTGGCTCATCATCGGTCTTGCTGTTGCTGCACTCATATCAATGGTGCTTCCGGATAACTTTTTCACCCTATATCTCGACAACCAGTTTCTGAGCATGCTGGTCGTTCTGGCGGCATCCATCCCGATTTACGTTTGTGCAACCGGATCCATACCGATCGCAGCAGTCCTGATGATGAAAGGGTTATCACCCGGCGCTGCCCTCGTCTTTCTGATGGCTGGCCCGGCAACCAATGCGGCAACCATGGCCGTTATAACAAAAGCAATCGACAAAAAAACCCTCATCAATTACCTTGTGTCCATCATCGGAAGTGCGCTATTATTCGGATACCTGACCAACCAGTTTTTGCCGGTTGAATGGTTTACATTCGCTATTTCGGAGCATGGAGCACATCAACATGAGTTATTGCCCCGCTGGCTGCAAATCATCAGTGCAGCAATTCTTGGTGTGGCAGTTTTAAACATTTATTACAGAAAATTTTTCGTGAAAAACAAATCAGAAATCGAGATACCTATGAGCGAACAAATCAATCAGGTTAACCTGAAGGTTAAAGGAATGACATGCAATCATTGCAAGGCCAATGTTGAAAAAAGTATTGCATCCATCAAAGGAATTGAATTCGTGGAAGCCAACCCCGACAAGGATGAAGTGATCGTAAGGGGTGACAATGTCGACCTTGATGCGATTCAGAAATCGGTTGAAAACATCGGCTATACCTACGAAGGAAAAGCTTAGCTTCCCTTTATTCAGATCAATATGAGTCAGCGGTATTTCCTTGAACTAAGCTACGACGGCAGTAACTACCATGGGTGGCAAATTCAACCCAATGCTCCGACCATCCAGGAAAAGATCAATGAAAGTTTATCAAAAATCGCCGGCAGAGAAGTTAATGTAGTTGGTTGCGGGAGAACCGATACAGGTGTTCATGCAGAAAAATTTTTTGCACATGTAGACCTGGAACAACCACTGGAGGTAAATTCCGATCACCTGGTTCGCAAATTAAATGGCATGCTTCCGTCCGACATCGGCATTCATGGCTTTTTCCCGGTTGATCCCGACACTCATGCACGATTCAGCGCAACCAGCCGCTCCTACGAATACCGTATCCTTCGTCGAAAAGACCCGTTTCTTCAGAACTACTCCTACCCATATTATTATGGAAACCTCGATGTAAAAAAAATGAACGGGGCCTGTAGGATTCTTCAATCTTATTCTGATTTCACTTCTTTTTCGAAATTACATACCGATGTAAAAACGAACCTGTGCAGTGTCGCTTCGGCTGAATGGCATGTTGATGAACCATTGCTTATTTTTAGAATTTCGGCTGACAGGTTTCTGAGGAATATGGTCAGAGCCATTGTCGGTACGCTGATCGATATCGGGAGGAATAACATAAATGAACACGACTTTCGCCGGATCATTGAAAGTAAAAATCGCTCTGAAGCAGGGTTTTCGGTGCCTGCCAAAGGATTATTCCTGGTTAATGTAGAATACCCTGCCGGTTTAATTGATCGATTTTCGATTAACAATTAATCTATATCTTTGAGAAACATTCATATTTCCTGAAAAATGAAAAACTTTAAAAAGTATTACCTGATACCGGCCACCCCGGAAGAGGTTTATAATGCAATTGTTAATCCCATTTCTCTTGAATTGTGGACTGGCGAACCGGCGGTGATGTCGACAGATCCGGGTTCGGAATTTTCGTTGTGGAATGGAGATATCTCAGGTACAAACCGATCCTTTGAAACCAATAAAAAAATTGAACAACAATGGTATTTTGATGGACAGACAGAAGAATCCATTGTGACGATATTGCTACATCCACATAAAAAAGGAACCTCAGTTGAGTTAATCCATACCAATATTCCTGATGAAGCATATAATGATTTTGCCGAAGGATGGGACGAAAGTTATTTTGGATTACTCATCGAATTCTTTAAAGACTAAACTTAAAACCAACATGGAGAAAATTCATTTTCATTTCCTGCTATTTCTGTTGCTCCTGACCACATTCAGGGTAGCTGCGCAGATAAATCCCGAACACTCCTTTTCTTCCACCGGTTTTTCAACGCAGTTTGCGGTAACTGAAAATGAAACCTTTTTTTACAATGCGGAAATTGAAAACAACACCTTTTATATTTTTCACGAGGATTACAGCATCTATAAAATCATCAACTACACACCGCCGGGAAGTTATTATTTATTTTGGGTCTACCTGCTCTCCGACCACCTATTCAACACCGATGACATGTTCGAATTCATCTTTGTTTATATCAACTCTTCCGGCCATTACCAAATGAAAATATTTAATGAGAATATGACCCTGGTTAAAGATCTGGGTGAGGCAATCAGTGCACAAATCATTCACACTCAAGATGGATATAAACTGATGACCTCGTACTATACATATAATAGCGGAATCCAGGCCACAGAATTTACCAACCAGGTATATTCCGTTCCGGGTGAGTTGTATGTATCCGACAACCCGGCTTTCAACCCTAATCACAACGAAGTTCCGGCAGCATTTCCGAATCCGGCAGGGAAAATCATAAACCTCCCCTATCACCTGAACAGTGGCGAAACTGCGGAAATGCTTATTGTTGACAACCAGGGTAATTTGGTACTCCGTAAATCAGTTTACGGGGGATTTGATCATATCAGGCTGGATGTAAGCAATTTCACGCCCGGCACTTATTACTACCGGGTCAACAACACCTCCAAACCTTTTATTGTCGGAAATTAAAAAGGAAATAGAAGTACATGGGATTATTCTTCGGAAGTATTACTTTCCTGTTTTTCGATCCCCTCAAAAGTGTCATTGGTTTTGCCTTTTCCAAAAATAAAATTGATTCCAAGCTGGAAATTGTAGTTACGGGTTTGGGCAGGTTCAACAAATCCCATAAAAATATCGGTAGCGCCGTATATCTGGAAAGAACCAAACTTCATGATAATACCCAAACCCAAATCCGTGGCATTTCGGTTGATCAATGAATAACTTCCGTAAGCGGTGATAATCTTGCCAAAATGATGTGAATAATTGAGGGTAAGAGAAGGTTGAATTCGCTCTTCTGCAAAATCAGTTCGGAGCATCAGGCCTAGTTCATTGCTTTTTGTAATCCGCCAAATTCCTCCCAGGTATAATTTTGGATTGAGATGCGACGTATAGGGATCGTGATTTTCGAGTAGTTTAAAATGGGTAGTGAGGGTATCAGTGAAATCGAGCGAATCTGAGAAGGAACCGTCCGAGATAAAGTCGTCGAGATCAAAACCTGAAAATTCATAATCCTCTCCCGGATTAGCAGAAACAAAGTTTTTAACATTTTCTTTCCAGGTTATCCAGCCGAAATCTGTGACACTGGCCATCAATTTATATTTTTCTCCCTGGTCAAACTCAAGACCCAAATCAAAACCATACCCGTGGTTTTCCGAAAGATCAAACCATTTGTAACCCTCGATCTGGTCGATCAGATTATCGAAATCACTAATGGTTGAGGATGTATGAAGAACAATGTCGGAAGCAGCTGTAAGCGTATAATTCGGATTTGCATCGGTGTAGAGCGACACGTCTGCTTTTTCAGTCCAAACATTAAAAGCACCGTTCAAATATTTCAACCTGGTTCCTACCGTGATTTTTTCACCGATCCTGGTCGAATAACCAAGAGCAAATTCATGGTATGAAGTCATATTGAGACCGGTTTGACTAAAATTTGCTTCTTTACCAAAAAACCGTTCATTGGCATTTCCATAAAAAAACAGGGCAACAATATCTTTATCAAATGAAAACTTTGTTGAAAAAACCTTCGCGATCGACAGATGGAAAAAATGGCGTCCGGTTCTGAAACCAGCTCGTCCGACTTCATTGTACAATTCGAAAGAGAAATAATTTCTGTCCTTTAGCTCATCCATCACAGCTTCCCGGTCGATAAACAATGAATCGCCTGAATCGTATGGCGATGTTAGCTGATTAAAAGAAAACGGACTTTCAAACCCGATATACAAGGTTGAAATCAGTGGAAGATTGATGTAAAAATTGCAATCGGGATGATAAGCCGGGTTTAATACACTTGAACTGGGAACCTTTTCCTGGAAGTATAATGCACGCGTCACCTGTGCCTTTACTCCGGTAACCGAAATCATGAATATCAGCAGCAGTAATAAGCAGAAAAACCGTTCTCTTATTTTATAAATGTTCATGGTCTGGTTTATAGTTTCAGTCCGATCCTCGCTCCCAGTTTCACTTTCAGTTCATAATCCGAATAGATTTTTACCAGCTCACCATCTCCGGTGGAAAGTGTAGCATTGATCAGAATTTTACGCGCATCGGAAATTCTTTCAATATCTTCAGCAGCAAAAACAATTTCAGTTAGTTTATCGGCAGATTGATTTACTCTGTAATCCGGAGCCCCGCCAACCTGTCCAGCAACAATCAATCGCTCGTTTCCTGTCAACAACTCATGCGTTACCTGGAAAAGTGAATCAACAAAATAGAGCTGTACATCAGCATTGATGGGAAACCCATTTTCTATCAGTGTCACCAGGGTGAGCTGTTCAATTTCGTCGAGACTTTCAAGTTCAAAATCAACTGTGTCGGCAATCACAAAACTATTTACTGCTCCGAAAAGCCGGAGTTCAACATCCATGTCAATACGAATGCGACTCGAATCGAGGATAAAATTATAGATATCAGGATTTTGATCAGGGTTAAGATACCCATCAATTCCGATAAATAGTTTGTTAGGCGCAATGCCCAATGCCTCATTCATGTTCGAATTATCGGCTTCAACCGTTGTCAGTACCGATTCGCCTATTTGCTGAAGGTTTGGATAATTCAATTCAATTTCAGCCGGCACACCTTCCCCGAAAAGGTAAATTTCGAGGCTATCCTGATCATTTTCCCCATGATAGGCAGTAAACTTCGAAACATCAAGTAAAACAGGCATCCCGAAAGAATTGGAAACATTGAGATTAAGATTTACACTTCCGTCGGCAAATTCAAAATTCCCTTCCTGATTTACATCAAAAATATTGAGTTTTATTGTATCGCTGAAGTTGATCGTGCGGTAGCCGGCATACCCGAAATATTTCAGGAAATCCATGTTTTGAAAATTATTCTCCAGAATGATATAGTATGGATTATTCGGTGGATTATCATCGGCGACAAAATGCACCAGCGCATTGATATAGATCTTATTGGTATCGGCAAAGGTATTTTCAAAAATAATTTTATACACATCCAGGTTAAAAAGTGTGTCTTTAGAAATTTCGCTACCACCCTGGGGATCAACATCAAGTGTAAAGGAGAGCGTTTCACCGTTTTCTAGGTGAACCATGTTCGGTATCTCAAAATCAATACCGGTAATATCTTTATCAAGATTGGTCCGAAGCAGGAAGTCATAAGTTCCCGATTTAAGGATAACACTATCGAGCCTGATATCTTCTTCATCCATTTTAAAGTCAATCTTAAACTGTACCGGAACGGTTCCTTCCAGCCCGGCCGGAATATTATCAGGCAAATCAAAATTTTCGCTGATCTCTGTGAATTGGTCAGGAATTTCAGCAATTTCAGATGCATCAAGTGAAACGAGGTTCTGACTTTCGTAAACAAGCGAGATCAGTCCGTTTTCATCTTCTGAAATCTGTTCAACCGAATCATTCAGCAGATCAGTTATTCCGAGCGATGAATTAACCAGGGGCAGGGCCCATTCCGAGTTCCAGTTTTGCGATTTTATGCCATCGAAATCGAGCTCTTTTTCAATACACGAAGGTAACAGGAAGATGATTAACAGAAGTGATAAAACGAAATTCAGGGTTTGCTTTTTCATTGCTTAAAATTGGGTTTAACTTAATTTATCACAACTGGTTTCGTGTTTTCAGATTTCATAATCAACCACTGCAGTTTCGGAAGTGACAGTGTTTAAAAACACCAGTACTTTTTTATGTTCGGGATGCAAACGATAAATCTCCAGGTCATCTTCGGTTTCAAAAGTGGTAAGCAACACAAGATCAAATGCACTTTGTTTCTCATTAAAGTTCAGCCCAACTTCCAATGAATCAATTTGAGGGATCAGGGTTCTGAGCCCTTCGAGTGCTTTTTTAAGTTTGAGGGCGTTTTCTAGTTTCTGAGTTTTATTATCATACTCTTTCAACCGGAGCATCACAATATGTTTAACCATATTTTTATATGTTAGGTTTGGACGGTTTTAAACTCCCGTAAAAATAAAAAAATATTTGTTACCGGGATAAAAAAACCTGCCCGGGGAGGCAGGTCATCTGTTTTAAAGCAATTCTTCTATAGTTTGTCTTCAACAATTTGAAGGATTTCATCCTGAAGTGTTTGTGCTTTTTCCTGAATTTCATTTCCCTTTTTCAGGATTTCTTCAACGTAATGTTTGTCTTTCATATCACCGGCATTGATCTTTACATTTAAAAAAGCGCCCTTTACCCCGGCCAGGGCAGCCAGCGCTCCCACGCCAGCATCACTCACCGAATTGGGATTTCCTGTTGCAGCCATCGCTTTCATCACTTCCATCGACTCATAGCATAAAGTCATCACTTTGAACGGTACTTCGATGGCATTTTTAGTCGCTTCCTGAATGGCTTTATCTCTTTCCATCTTATCCTCATCTGTTTTCTTCGGTAATCCAAATGCATCCATGATCCGGTTGAAAGCGTTGGTATCTTCGTCGATCATTTTCAGCAACTCTTCCTGGTAAAATTTACCTTTTTCAGCCCAATCGCTGAATTCCTCCCACCGATCGTCCCAACCTCTTTTGTGAGATGACAGATTTGCAACCATTGTTCCAAGAGCAACTCCCATGGCGCCCATGGTGGCAGAAATAGATCCTCCGCCGGGTGCAGGCGATTCAGAAGCCGTTTCGTAGGTAAAATCCCTGATGGTCATATCCACCAGTTTTTGTGCTGACTTATCTTCCAAAATGTATTCAATGATCTTCTTATCGGGATCGAAAGGTGTTAGTTCATCCAACCCGAGCGATTTCACCGCAATCTTTATAATTTCCCTGTCAGGAATACCGACTGACCGGTTTTGTTTTCTGAGATAATGTTTTCCGGCATCCAACATCGCTTTTAAAGGAATCACACCTACCAACTCCGATCCGGTAACCCTGAGTCCGCGGGCGTGTGCCCGTTCTTCAACGGCATCAAATGCTTCGTGAACAGAGGTAACGGTGATATCAGTCAAATTCATGGAAATCTGAGCAACACCATATTCTTCGATAAACCAACCGATGGCTTTCACACTTTTTAACATGCCGGGTTCGTAAACTTTGTTTCCTTTTGCATCAACAACAATTTTACCGGTTAGCGGGTCTCCTTCCCTTTTCACTCTTCCCCTCTCACGTACATCAAATGCAATGGAGTTGGCCCTGCGGGTTGAAGTTGTATTGAGATTGACATTATAGGCTACCAGGAAATTTCTGGCACCCACTGCCGTAACACCGGTTTTTTTAACAGTTTCATTAAACTCAGCAGGGCCGAAATCAGGTTTCCATTGTTCGTTACTCAGTTTTTCTTTAAGCCCTTCATATTCACCCTTACGGCAGTTGGCCAGGTTTTTTCGCTCCGGTTTAAGAGCGGCAAATTCATAACAATATACCGGTATGTGCAGTTCTTTTCCGATCCGTTCGGCTAACTTCCTGGCATATTCAATTGTTTCTTCCATTGTAATATTGGCCACCGGAACAAGGGGACAAACATCGGTAGCACCAAACCGCGGATGTTCTCCGTGGTGCTTTTTCATATCGATGAGTTCAGAAGCTTTCTTAACCAACCTGAAAGCAGCTTCACAAACTTCCTCAGGGGTTCCCACCATCGTTATAACCGTACGATTTGTTGCTTTCCCGGGGTCGACATCTATCAGGCGAACACCTTCAACTGTTTCCACTACATCCGTTACTTGTTTAATGATGTTTTCATCACGGCCTTCACTTATATTCGGAACACATTCGATCAATTGCTTCATGTTTGTTATCGTATTTTTTCGTTCGTAAAATTTAATTTTTCATCTGTAATCTCAGTAGCTGATTTGCATTCGTGCAAATTTAGAAATAGCTTTTGAATCCGCCGGGAATTGCAAAAATTATTTTAATATTTCGAGGTAATGTGTAATAAAATCATGGTATTTTTTCCTTCGGTATTGAACAATCCATCGAGGATGCGGCAGAGGTATCACTTTTCCAAAAAACCCCTCTTTTCGGTTCAGTTCTTCCAGATATTTAAAGTTTTTTCCGTTTCCCAGGCAATAACAGAATTCCGCATCGATATTCATCGTTAAAAACTTTGTAACCGAAGAAATGATAAAAGGTGTAACCGCCTTTTGCAGATTTTTATCATCGTAATAATTGTAGTTGACGCCTCCTTTCGTGAATCCAAGCGGACAAACTGCATGAACCAGATATTTTTCATAAAACCTTTTTACGCCATCCCGGGCTTCAATCATGTCATAAATAAATCCAGCTGATGGTTCTTTGCTTTTTATTAAATCGTTATGTATCCCACAGTTTTGCTGAAGTTTAACCGGATCGGTGAAAGGAATACCGGTTATACCGGCCCCGAATCTTCCGGGGTTGATCCCTAAAATGAGTTTCCGCTGATGGTTATCCGAATAAAATTTCCTGTAAAAAGCAGCAGACAGGTTCATCACATTTTCGTCCCGGAAAGGATTCATCACTTCTATACCAACCGGCAATTGTGTTCCTATTTCAAGCTGTTTGTTAAATTGAATTATTTTTTCAGCCAGGTTCATGAAGCAGGTAATTCTTTATTTAAGATATTTTTAAAGCGGGTATTGCTGATGTAGTGATCAGCTAGTAACTTGCCATTATATACAAGGCTGTAAACACCATAACCCGACGCAGAGTTTCTGATCTCTTCCGACGATTCGAGCACCTTTACCTTCAGTTCATGACCTTGTTCGAAGGCGGTTCGTTTCATCTCATCCACCGATTTAATAAACAACGGACATTGATTGGCATAAACCAGGTTTAAACCCTGATAGTTCGGCAGGTTTTTTTCCCAGTCGACAAAACAAGGATCCGTGAATTGGCCTGATTTCCTGGCCATTAAAACAAATCTTTCTTTTTTGTGAATTTCCGCAAAACCATTTTTCGCAAAAATGTCAGGGGATGACATCCATGAACCGGGGCTGGAAACCACAGCTACTCCTGATTTTTTTGATTGAACAGCCTCTTCAAACACATGTTGAAGTAAGGTTGAACCAAATCCCTTTCCCAGGTTCTTTTTTGGGAATACCCACAAACAATGGATAAACAGATACCCGGCTGCTTCTACCGGTCGCCATGCATATTCGCCAGGAACATATTCAATAAAACCAAGAACCTCCTTTTCATCTTTCAGCAATTTAAATTTTAATCCTTCTTTTTGCCGTTTTTCAAGCCAGTTAAGCTTCAGTTTAAATCCCGGATATTTTGGATTTTTGATACAGAATAATCCTTCCTTTTCTGCATTTTGGGGTGTTACTTCTGTGATAACCATTTTCCTTTGCTTATATTTTAATCATAATAAAGTGCCCAAATTACGATTAAAAAATCTGACAATTACGCTTTTACAATATTTAATTGTAAATTAAGTTTAATTTTCTTTTGAGTTTAAAAATTATACAAAGGTTAACAGATTGAAAACATGTAATCGGGGGGATATACAACGGAAATAATAATTATTGTGTCCCGTTAACGATTGTAATCATTATCTTTGCGACCGAATTTTGAATATGGGGTATATGACAAACATAAAATCCGCTTTTTTAATTTTCACTTTTGTTCTAACATCGGTGGTTGTTTTGGCCCAGCGCAATTTTACCGAGGCCGCCGACCGCGATTTCGAGGATCAAAAGTATTCGATAGCCATCGATAAGTATAAAAAAGCTTATTCCAAAGTTAAAGACCGGGATGAAAAGAACAGGATCCGGTTCATGATGGCGGAATGTTACCGGCTGATGAACAACACCAAACGGGCCGAGGTTTATTACAAAAGTCTCTACAGAACAGATTATTACAAAAAAGAACCCGTAGTTTTGCTCCATTATGCCAATATGCTTAAATCAAACGAAAGTTATGATGAAGCGTTGATTTACTTTGAAGAATACATCAAGTTGAGACCGGATGATCCCAGGGGGACTGATGGATTGCGATCGTGCAAAATACAAAAGGAATGGTTTGAAAACCCAACCAACCACAATATTCAAAATGTTAGAGATCTCAACTCACGGGAAGATGATTTTGCGCCCTGTTATGCAAGCGACAATTACAACGACCTGATTTTCACTTCGAACCGGGAAGGAAGCACTGGTAAAGCTGCAGACGAATGGACCGGTAAAAATTTTACTGACCTCTATTATTCCCGTATCGACCGGAAAGGTGAATGGAGCACACCCGATTTGCTTGAAACTGAAGGAAAGATTAATACAGAAACCAATGAGGGGATATCAACAATGAACTCCTCATTTACAACGCTCTATTTTACACGATGCGGCAATGAAAAGAATAAAAACTCGGGATGTCATATTTATAAAGCAAAAAAAACCGGCAGAACCTTTGGCGAACCTGAAATTGTTCCGCTTGGTGGCGACAGTACATCTGCCATTGGACACCCCACCCTATCTGAAGATGAATTGATGATCATCTTTGCTGCTGACTTTGAAAATGGCTATGGCGGGAAAGATTTGTGGTATGCCACCCGTAAATCGAAGTCAGAGGAGTTCGGACGACCCAAAAACATGGGACCGGTTATCAATACCCTCGGCGATGAATTATTTCCTTTCCTGAGATCGGATACTACACTTTACTTTTCTTCCAACGGTCATATCGGAATGGGATTGCTTGATTTGTTCAAGTCAACTTATTCAAATGATGCATGGGGTGTACCGGCCAATTTAAGATACCCTATCAACACCAATGCCGATGAATATGGTATTATCTTCAATCCAACTTTTGAAGGCGAAGAAGGTTTTTTTACTTCGGGCAGAAAAATGCTGGATCGCGAAAGAAGCCGCGGAGGTGACGACCTCTACTATTTTATCATTCCACCGCTTGAATTCACACTTTCCGGCGTAATTAAAGACGACAGGACATTACAATATCTCGATAATGCAGAAATCCATATGGTTGGCTCAGATGGATCCTCTATCAAAACTTATTCGAATTCAGTAGGACATTACGAATTCAGCAAAGAACAATTTTTGCCCGGCACCACTTATGAATTAACCGTGTCAAAAGAACACTATTTCAGTACCACAGGTTCGGAAACAACAGTTGGAATTGAAAAGAGCCGCGATTTCGTTTTGGATTTCACACTTAAGCCTATTCCCAAAAAGCCCATTGTGCTTCCGGAAATTTTATATGACCTTGCTAAATGGGATTTGAAACCACAATACCAGGACTCATTGCAGGGATTGATCCAGACACTGGATGAAAACCCCCGGATGGTTGTTGAGCTTGCCTCACATACCGATGCCCGCGATACAGATGAACGAAATGACATCCTGTCACAAAAACGGGCCCAATCGGTGGTCGACTACCTTATCCTTCGGGGCATTGATCCCGACAGGCTTGTGGCAAAAGGTTACGGCGAACGGGTACCCCGCGAACTCACAAAAGATTATTACCTGGAGGGTAAACTTGTATTAGACTCTGCCACTGTTCTTACGGAGGATTATATAAACTCCCTGCCGAATGATACGGAGAAAGAATTCGCACACCAACTCAACAGAAGAACAGAGTTTATGGTGCTCAGAAACGATTTTGTACCTAAACAACGACTCGATACCATCGTGAAACCGGTTGCAGCTAAGATCAACATTGTGGTAAATCCCGAAAAAGAAGTAAGTAGCGTGAACCTGATCAAGGATGCCAAAGGTCGTTATGGTGTCCGCTGCGAAGTAAACGGATTCCCCATCAATGTTTATATAGATCCGATGCTGCGCGAACCTGTTATTTCTCTTGAAGATGCACTGAATCTTTTACGTGATGGTGCAATCAGTAAAAATGATTTCGCAGGTGACCCGGATGAAGTGCTTGCCAATGCCAGTATTGCAGATAAATCAGTTTTCCTTATCGAAGAGCTAAAAATAGAAAAGAACTACATTACCATGATTGAGGTAACCGTGGTTCATAAACTCGAAAGGGGATTTTATCTTGACGAAGCAACCTTCTCACAAATCGGGAAATATACCATCGATGAAGAAAACATGAAGATGATCTTCGAATAAAAGATTTGTAAGATTGTTGTCAGATAAACCATGTCAAATGAATTGAAATATAACCGCAGAGGTGTTTCTGCTTCCAAAGAAGACGTGCACGCAGCGATTAAAAACATCGACAAAGGTTTATATCCCAATGCATTCTGCAAAATAATTCCCGACATTCTGGGTGGTGATCCCGGTTATTGTAATATCATGCATGCCGACGGAGCAGGCACTAAATCGTCACTTGCTTATATTTATTGGAAAGAAACAGGAGATCTTTCGGTGTGGAAGGGAATCGCCCAGGATGCGATTGTTATGAATCTCGACGACCTGCTTTGTGTAGGCGTTTATGATAATATCCTGTTATCCTCTACCATCGGACGAAACAAAAACAATATTCCGGGCGAAGTAATTTCAGCCATCATCAGTGGGACCGAAGCATTTATTTCCGAAATGCAATCCCTCGGAATAGGTATCCACTCAACCGGCGGTGAAACAGCCGACGTAGGTGATCTTGTAAGAACGATTATTGTTGATTCAACTGTTACTGCAAGAGTTCCCAGGCAAAACATTATTGAGAATAAAATACAACCGGATGATGTGGTTGTCGGCTTTGCCTCGTTTGGTAAAGCAACATACGAAAAAGATTATAACGGTGGTATGGGAAGTAATGGCTTGACTTCAGCCCGTCATGATGTTTTTCATAAAATGATAGCCCGGAAATATCCGGAGAGTTTTGATGGCTCAATTCCGCAAGAACTGGTTTACAGTGGAAGCAAAAGTCTCACAGCGGCTACAGAAATTGATGGCATTGACACAGGCAAGCTGCTGCTCTCTCCTACGCGCACCTATGCACCGGTGGTTAAGGCTATCCTTGAAAAATACAAACCTTCGGTTCATGGAATGATCCATTGTTCAGGTGGTGCACAAACCAAAGTTTTGCATTTTATCAAAAACATTGAGGTTACCAAGGATAACATGTTTGCAGTACCACCTTTGTTCCGACTGATTCAAAATGAATCAGGCACATCCCGTGAAGAGATGTACCGTGTATTCAATATGGGCCATCGCCTTGAAATGTACGTCCCTGAAACAATTGCCGGAGATATCATCGCCTTGTCTCAATCCTTTGGTGTTGATGCACGCATCATCGGTCATTGCAAACCATCTTCGGCTCCAAAAGTTATCATCCGCGACGACTCCGGGACATACAGTTATACATCCTGATCGCAATTATAACCCCACCCGATTCGTTTATTTGTGATATCTCTTAAACGGTAATAATTAAGTATTTTTGCAAAAAATCTGAACAGATGAAAATTGTATTCTTTCGGACGCCCAAACCCAGGCAATTTAAATATCCACCGCGTTATTATGATGCGGAAAAGGAACGATGGGAACAGCGTAAGAAAGAGTTGGGATTGTCGGAAGACGGGAAAACCGATTTCAGTTCACGGATCAACAGCAACTGGAACAGATTCAGAAAAAGCGATCACAGCAGAAAAAGAAAAGCCGAAATGAGCGTTTTGATCTATCTGTTTATTGTTGCGCTGCTGATTTATTTCATTTTCTTTGCCTGATGATTCTTCAGAAATTCAAACAACATTTTTCCGAACATAAATTCAATCAGTAAAACCGGCAATTATCACATGCTGTTAAATCTTTTTAGATCGATAGGAATAAAACCAAATGCCCGATGTAATTCAACTTTTACCGGATAGTGTCGCGAACCAGATTGCAGCAGGAGAGGTAATTCAACGTCCCGCCTCAGCGGTTAAAGAATTACTGGAAAATGCTGTGGATAGTGGCGCAGATGATATCAAACTGGTGATCAAAGATGCAGGAAAAACGCTCATCCAGGTGATTGATAACGGTTGCGCTATGTCGGAAACGGATGCCCGGTTGTGTTTTGAACGGCATGCAACTTCAAAGATCAAAGAAGCCAACGACTTGTTCGCAATTAAAACATTAGGCTTCAGAGGAGAAGCACTGGCTTCTGTTGCCGCGATTGCACAAGTTGAACTTAAAACCAAACGGATTGAAGATACTACAGCTACACAAATCCGGATTGAAGCTTCTAAAGTGATCATGCACGAAGCATGCGCCCATCCCGATGGGACCTCTATCTCGGTTAAAAACCTGTTTTATAACATTCCTGCACGCCGGAAATTTCTGAAATCAAACACCACCGAACTTCGACATATCATCGAAGAATTTCAGAGAGTTGCACTGGTCAGACCCGAAATAAGGTTTTCGTTTTACAATGATGGCCGCGAGCTCTTTATTCTCAACACCGGAAATTTGAAGCAGCGGATTGTTGCCCTGTTTGGCACCGGATTCAACAACAAACTAGTGCCGGTGGAACAAAACTCAGATGTTGTTTCAATTAGCGGATTTATTGGCAAACCTGAGTCTGCAAGAAAGACACGCGGAGAACAGTATTTTTTCGTGAATGGGCGTTACATTCGTCATCCATACCTGAATCATGCAGTGGATAGTGCCTTCAGGGAGCTTATACCCAACGATGCCTACCCTACCTACTTCATTTATTTTGAGGTGAAACCAGAAGAAATTGATATCAATATTCATCCAACAAAAACAGAGGTCAATTTCCAAAACAACCAGGTGATCTATGCGATGCTTGCATCTGCTATCAAACAATCGCTCGGAAAGTTCAATATCTCCCCTTCCCTTGATTTTGAAACACAAATTAAATACGATATTCCGGTCGCACCCAAAGATAAACCTGTCGGACCTCCCAAAATCAGGGTCAATCCTGAATATAACCCGTTTAACCGGGAAGCGCCAAAGGAATCATTCGAAGGGGTTTCGAGGCGGCAGCAAAACAAAGATCAGAATTGGTCAAAACTGTATGAAACGGATGATGTTACATTTATTAAAAGTGAACCCGACAACCGGCAACAAAAAATAGAATCCTTTGATGAAAGCGAAATAACCGAAGATGTTGTTTTTCAATTGCACAAAAAGTTTATTGTCTGCAAAGTTAAATCGGGTATGATGATCATATATAAACGCAGGGCACTGGAACGGATTTACTTTGAGGATTTGATGAAAAACAGCAGTGGCAAGGCTCATTCACAGCAATTGTTATATCCTGAAACCATTCAGTTGTCAGGAGGTGATAGTGCCATACTGGATGATTTGCAAACCGAAATGAAACAATTTGGTTTCGATATCGATAATTTTGGAAGCAATGCTTTTATTGTAAACGGAATTCCGGCCGGAATGAACAACGTTGATATCAGGGATGTTTTGGATAACATTATCGAAAATGCCAGAAACAGTCGCAAAGAAGCTTTGACAGACAAAAGCATTAATTTAGCCCGTTCGATGGCAGTGAATATGGCAATTCGTCATACAAATAAAATGAGTAAAGAAGAGATTAAATCGCTGATCGACAAACTGTTTGCCTGCAAAGCTCCGGAAGTATCTCCGGATGGCAAGCCGGTTGTAAGAATCATTAGTCTCGAAGAGTTGGAACAAAAATTTTAAGTTGAAATATGAATCAATTCAGGCCTGGAGGCTTTAACATATTACCACCGGTTGTTAAAAACCTGATCATTATTAATGGTTTATTTTTCCTCGCTACCATTGCCCTGGGATCGAGTTCCGGAGTTGATCTGGTTGAAATTCTCGGACTTCATTATTTTGCAGCGGAAAAATTCGCTCCCTACCAGTTTATCACCTACATGTTTATGCATGGAGGGTTGATGCATATTTTCTTTAACATGTTTGCCCTTTGGATGTTTGGAAATGCATTGGAAAATATCTGGGGTCCCAAACGTTTCCTGATCTATTACTTTATTACGGGCATCGGAGCTGCGTTGACACATTACATTGTTTTCTATTTTGAAATCTCACCTGTGTTGGAAGCCATCAACTCCTATCTCGATAATCCCTCGCACGAAGCACTAACCCGGTTTCTTGATTCACAAAGCTTTCAGCTAGGGAATTTTGAGATGCGGGATGCATTCAATCAATTCCGTGACAGGTACAACGACCTTATCAATACAAACCCCACTAAAGCGCTTCAGCTTAGTGTCGATTACATGTCGGAATATAAAATACAGTTTTTAAATGCTCCGGTAGTGGTGGGAGCCTCAGGGGCCGTTTTTGGAATCCTCCTCGCTTTTGGCATGATATTTCCTAATACACTTATTTACGTATACTTCGCAATTCCTGTAAAAGCCAAATATTTTGTGATGATTTACGGTGCTATCGAGCTTTTCTCGGGCATTTACGACAAAGGAAGCAATGTGGCACACTTCGCCCACCTCGGGGGAATGGTGTTCGGTTACTTTCTATTGATTTACTGGAAGAAAAGGCGCTGGAAATAAAAAAATCAAGTGAGCATCAAACAATGAGAAATAACTATAATCCATATCAGTCACAGCCTTCTTTCGGAAACCTGAAAGATATCCTGAGGAACAACAACATGCTTGTCAGGCTGATCCTGATCAATGTTGCCGTTTGGCTTGCCATCATGGTGCTTGATACAATCCTCGATTTATTTAATAGTAATTTTTCCTCCGAAATGGTACACTGGCTTGCCGTTCCGGCTTCGGTGGAGCGATTGATCACTCGTCCATGGACGCTGTTCACCTATATGTTTCTTCATCTCGACTTTTGGCATATTTTGTTCAATATGTTATGGTTATTCTGGTTCGGAAGAATTTTCCTTGAATATCTGAGTGAAAAACAACTACTCACAACCTACCTGATCGGAGGACTGGCGGGTGCAGTTTTTTATATTATCTCCTTTAATATTTTCCCAAAATTTCAAAATGCGTACCTTGAGTCGATGGCCCTGGGTGCAAGTGCTTCCGTGATGGCCATTGTTGTTGCCATTTCATTTTATGTTCCCAATTACAGAATATACCTGTTGTTTCTGGGCCCGGTAAAGATCTATTATATTGCAATTTTTTCAATCATACTTGATATTTTGATGATCCGCTCGGAGAATTCAGGCGGACACCTGGCTCATTTGGGAGGTGCCATGTGGGGCTTTTTTTACATTTATATGCTAAGGAACGGCACCGACATAGTAAACTGGTTTAACCGGTTGCCCAAAATCAATCTCAAAGCCGGCAACAACCGAAAGAAGAACAAATCACATTTTAAGAATGTCTATACTGCCGGCCGGCCCGTTTCGGATGAAGATTATAACAGGCATAAAAAAATGAACCAGGAGAAAATTGATACGATCCTCGATAAAATATCAAAATCCGGTTACAACAGTTTGACCAAAGAAGAGAAGGAGATGCTGTTTCGATCGAGCAACAACAAATAACTAAAACGAGTTGAATAAAACTTCAAATAAAAAGAGGTTTAGCATTTCTGTATTTCTACTGTTGTTGATCAATACAGGAGCTTTCCTGCTTTTGATCATGGCTTATGCATCCTTTTACCTTGAGCCCGCGTTGTTTCCCTGGCTTCCGTTTGCAGGTCTGGCCTATCCTTATCTTTTACTTGCCAACATACTTTTTATCTTAACCTGGTTATTATATCGACCTAAATATGCCCTGCTGTCGCTTTTTTTTATTCTGATCGGATGGAATCACACAGGCAGGCTTCTGCAAGTAGGAAACGGCAATGCTGAACCTGTTGCTGCAAATGACATCAGCATTTTATCTTTTAACATTCAGAATTTTATCAAGTTTAACACCTCGTCAACCAAATACCTCACCGATTTCGAAAATGAAGAAAAGATACATGCTTTTGTGATCGAACAGAAAGCTGATATTGTTTGCCTTCAGGAAGTATTGAACGACAGAAAAGATCACGGAAATTTTATTCAGAATTTTGGTAAAAAGATAGATTGCCCAAATTCTGTTTGGCGCAATTATTATCAAACCTCAAGGGAAAAGGTAGATGCCATCGCCATTTTCACAAGATATCAGATTCTAAAATCAGGTTATCTTGATTACGACGATAAAACCATTGCCATTTATGCTGATATTCTGGTCGGAAACGACACCGTAAGGGTATACAACCTCCACCTTGCTTCAATTCATTTTAAAAAAGAGGACATCGACTTTATATCGGAAATTACAGAGACCCAGGAACAGGAAAAACTAAAATCGGGTACAAAAAATATAGTTTTAAAACTTAAACAGGCATTTATTAAACGAGGCAAACAGGTCGGTATCATTTCCCGGCATATGGAACACTCCACCCTGCCACTGATCATTTGCGGTGATTTTAACGATACCCCAACTTCGTATACCTACCGTAAAATTGGTTCTGACAGACAGGATGCCTTTGTAATAAAGGGCCACGGTTTAGGAACCACTTATGCCGGTGAGATCATGCCGGCGTTCCGGATTGACTATATGTTTTTTGACGACCTTTTCCATATTAAAGAATTCACAATTCATGATAACATTTCCCTCTCCGATCATTATCCACTATCCTCCCGGGTAAAATTAAAAAACAATCAACCGGATGAAGATTAGCAAAGCCTTTCAATTCTTTTTTTTAATTTAGCATTTCAAAGCTCTTTGCTAATACAACTATGAAAAAAATTACGACTATTTTACTTTTTACAGGGTTTCTATTCCAAACATCAACTTCATTTTCACAGGCTATTCTCGATTCATTGTTGTTGGATCGTAAACTGATGAAAGATGATTACACCGAGTTCAGGGATCACATGAACGAACGAACCTGGATCAACCTGGTTACTATTCAGGAAAAAGCCAATGATCTTCTTGAAGTCGATAATAAAATAATCAATAACTACCTGGAGCGCGAATTAAGGAAAAAGAAGGAATACAGAGATAGTATTGAAAAACTGAATTTAGACATTGCCCTTCTGACCAAAGAAAATGAAGTTCAGCAGATGATCCTGGATGAGAAAAGTTTCCTGAACCGCACGTTACTTATTATTATCGGATCGGTAAGTCTTTTCTTTTTTGTTTTACTAATTCTTTATATCGACAGACAGAGCCGGTTTCGTGCAGCCAGGCTCGAACTTGAAAGATACTGGAACACAGGACATGATGCCGAATCCAAATCGCTGCAAAAGGATGAGATCAATACACTGCGCGAACAGCTTTACAAAACCTCCGACGAAATCGAAAAGCTGAAAAAAGAGAACAAATCAGCGCAAAGCATGAAAGAACTTGCCGAAAATAAGCTCAGGGAGGAGATTGCAGATCGGCGCAAAGCTGAACAAGAGATTCAACAACTAATAGAACAACTAAAAAGTCTTTGATTAAAGCGGATCCGACATTAATTCTTCAACTTCTTTAACCGTTTTTGGGATAGGCTTACCGAGCACTTTGTGGCCGTTCACCGTAACCAGAATATCATCTTCAATCCTGATCCCACCGAAGTCCCTAAAGGTTTCAACTTTATTATAATTGATAAAATCAGTGAATTTGTTTTCCTTTCGCCACAGGTCGATCAGGGCAGGAATAAAATATATGCCGGGTTCAATGGTAAAAACAAATCCGGGCTGATGTTTTCTACCAAGTCGCAAAAAGGCTGTTCCAAACTGAGAGCTTCGTTTTATCTCCTCATCATAACCAACATAATTTTCGCCGAGGCCTTCCATATCATGCACATCAAGTCCCATCATATGACCAAGTCCGTGTGGGAAAAACATGGCATGAGCTCCTGCTTGCACGGCTGCTTCGGTATCACCTTTCATCAGACCGATATTTTTCAGGCCATTTACAATTACACGGGCAGCAAGCAAATGCAGATCAAGATTTGATACACCCGGTTTGGTAGCCTCAATGGCTTTCATGTTGGCTTCCAACACGATTTCATATATATCTTTCTGCCGTTGGTTAAATTTACCCCCAACCGGAACAGTACGTGTTATATCGCTGGCATAATGCATGGTGGTTTCTGCACCAGCATCGGCTACCATCATTCTGCCCTCCTTCAGTTCATTACCATGGTAATGGTTGTGCAGGGTTTCTCCATGAATACTCAGGATAATCGGAAACGAAACCGGTCCGCCTTTGGCGAGTGAAATTCCTTCGATGGTTCCGGCAATTTCCCGTTCTATCCTGCCCGGCATTGCCATTCGCATGGCTGTGGTGTGCATTTCCCATGCAATTTCAACAGCTTTTTCAATTTCTTTAATTTCGAGTTCATCTTTAACAGACCGTTGTTTAACAATGGCCTTTATCAGATTTTCTGAAACATTGTTTCTGACCTGTGCAACGTTTATTTCGAGCAAATTTGCCAGCTCGATATATGTCTCTCCACGATATGGAGGGACAAAATGAATTTTTCGACCACTGCTTTTTGCTTTTTCCACAGCTTCAGCCAGGTTTTTCAGTGGTGCAGTATTCATAATTCCGGCTTTGGCTGCAAGATCAGCCATTTTGGGTTGAGGCCCCATCCAGATGATATCGTCAAGATCGACATCATTACCGAAAATGTAATCTTTATCAGCATCCACATCGATCCAACCCGCCAGATCAGGCATATCCAAACCAAAATAATAGAGAAAATTGCTATCCTGTCTGAAATGATAAGTGTTTGCAGGATAATTATAGGGTGCTTCAGGATTGCCTAAAAAAAGAATCAGTCCCGATTTTAATTCGCTTTTAAGCTGATTGCGTCTGTTGGAATAAACCTTTGCATCGAACATATTGCTGTTGTTTTTTTGTGTTGAATTGAATGAACCCGGCTAAATTATTAAAATCTCAGGCACCAAATCCAGTTATTTTCCTAAAATTATTTAAATCGTAAAATCACAATTTCTCTATTGATTTATGGTGTTTATTTCAAATTCTTGCTGAAGGCTTCTAATACCGGCAACGCCTGGTTATCAAAATTAAAAATTGCCTGGTTTTCCCATGATGATCCATTTTCAGACTGAGGGCCATCAAATGCCACAAGTTCGGCACCCCAGTAACAAAAACCCAATCCCCTTTCCGTTTCCGATAAAATATTTCTTATCTCCAGGATAAAATCCCGCTGCCCTTGCTGACTCGCAGGGAATTCAGGCAGGATCAGTTGCTCCTCCAGTCCCACGATGTTATTGGTCCAATCGTTCCAACCGAGCGAAAAGGGGTATGCAGTTTCAGCGATCATAACATCATGGTTACGATTTATAGTTATTTCCTTAATCTTTTCCGTAAGCAAGGTTAAATCTTTGCCGTGCCAAACAGGGTAATACGATAATCCAATGACATCAAAATCGAGATCGGACACCTGATCAAGAAACCAATCAATCCCTTCTAAACCTGCATAATGAATAATTATTTTGGTTTTACCATTTGCATTCCGAACAGCTTCAATACCGCTATTCAGCAGTTGAAGAAATTGTATTTTGTGCGAATAAATATCTCCTTCAGGTAATAAAAAACCATTATTGATTTCGTTTCCAATCTGGATGAGATCGGGTTTGATCTGATTAACCACCCGTGTGGTATAGTTATAAACACTATCATTCAAAGCATCATGTTCGGCTCCCAGCCACGCTGAAGGAATTTGCTGCTGGCCCGGGTCAGCCCATGTATCAGAATAATGCAGGCTCAGCCAAATGCGGAAGCCGGCAGACTGTAAGGTGCGGGCAAAGGAATTGACCTGTGGCAGAGAGGCATACGGTTCATCCGGATTGACCCATAAACGCAAACGAATGGTATTTACACCACTGTTTTTCAATATCATGATGAAATCTTCCTTCGCTCCGTTCAAATTATAAAAATCAAGATGATAATCCCTGATAACAGGCCAGTATGAAATATCGACAGCCCTGATAAAAAGATCTTCTTCAGTATCAACAGGTTTACCCGCATCATCTTTTTGACAGGCAGAAAACAGGCCAAGGAAAGCTGCACAAAATAAAATTATGTATCCAAACCGAATCATAGTCTCTTTGCCATCGAATTTTAATCAAAAATAAAAAATTCAGCCCAATAGATCGGGATGCACACACATATAGTTTATAACGATATTTTAATATCTTTGTGAAAATCAAGATTTCAAAAATATGAAAACCAGGTCACCTGCTGTTGCTGGCAGATTTTATCCGGACTCTCCTTCTGAAATTACCTCTCTCCTCGATCAGGTAGTTTCGAAAGAGCATAAAACGATCAACAGGTCGCTGGCGGTTAAATACATATTGGGTGGGGTGGTGCCTCATGCAGGATATATGTTTTCAGCATATCAGGCCATGCATTTTTTTGAAATCTTAAAAGAATCCGGTCGCAAACCACAAACTTTCATCATCATCAATCCGAACCATACAGGATATGGAAAGGAAATATCGCTGGATGACCATGATGCCTGGGAGACGCCATACGGCAATGTGAATATCGATCTTGATTTTTGCCGGGAAACCGGGTTCGAGTGGTCGGCTGATGCACATAAATTTGAACATTCGGGAGAAGTTCTGGTACCCATGTTACAATATACATTTGATCATCCCTTTAAAATCGTTCCTATAACTTTATCTGTTCAAAATCAGGCAAATGCCCGTCTTATTGCCAATACTCTTTTCAGTGTAAGTGAGCGACTGCAAAGAGATATATGCCTTTTGGCGTCGTCAGATTTCTCCCACTATGTAAACCCTGAAACCGGTAAAAAACTGGATGATTTTGTTTTGAATGAAATTCTTCAAGTGAATCCTGAGGGTGTTTATGAGCAAGTGAAAGCTAAAAACATTTCAGTTTGTGGTTTCGGCCCCATCATGTCGTTGATGTACTACGCATTAAAAATCTCGGATAAACCAGGTGTTCAAATACTTCGGAGAGGCAACAGCGGCGACATAATCCCTTCGGATGAAGTAGTAGATTATGTGAGTATTTTGTTTTATCATTAAAAAAACCTGAGAACCCAACTGGCGAAAAAATAAAACAATATGATGCAACAAAAGCCCGACTATTTCAGGATTATCATTCTACTCATTATCACGTTATTGATTGGTTATGGTCTTGTTTACATGCTGTTTTTTTCAGACATGTTTACCGGATTCTGAAAAAATGAAACAAGGATTCAGGCCACTTTTGATTCTTCAACGATATCTTCTTCAATCTTGAGGTTGTCGATAATGAAAGTTTGACGTTCAGGTGTATTTTTTCCCATATAAAACGACATGATCTCCTTGATGGAGGATTCGCGCTGCAAAAGAACAGGTTCGAGCCGTATTCCGGCCCCGATGAAATGTTTAAACTCATCCGGTGATATTTCTCCTAAACCTTTAAAACGGGTAATTTCGGGTTTCCCCTTCAGTTTATCAATGGCGTCTTCCTTCTCATCTTCATTATATGCATAGATGGTTTCCCTTTTATCCCGAACTCTGAATAAAGGAGTTTGAAGGATATACAAATGACCGGCCTTGACAAGATCGGGGTAAAATTGCAGAAAAAAGGTGAGCAACAGCAACCGGATATGCATTCCGTCTACGTCGGCATCTGTAGCAATTACGATATTATTGTAACGCAGGTTGTCAAGATCTTCATCAATATTCAACGCCGATTGAAGTAAATTAAATTCCTCATTCTGATAAACAATTTTTTTACTCAATCCGAAACAGTTGAGCGGCTTACCTTTGAGGCTGAACACGGCCTGTGTTTTCACGTCTCTTGATTTGGTTATGGAGCCGCTGGCTGAATCGCCCTCGGTGATAAAAAGGGTTGTATCGAGTTTAAGTTCATGATTGGAGTTGAGATGAACTTTACAATCCCTGAGCTTTTTATTATGCAGGCTGGCTTTTTTAACACTTTCGCGTGCAAGTTTTTTAATACCGTCGAGTTCCTTGCGCTCTTTTTGTGATTGCAGGATCTTGCGATAAAGTTCCTCAGCCGTTTCGGGATTAATATGGAGATAGTTATCGAGATTCCGTTTAACGATATCGCTGATATAATTCCGGATGGTTTGCCCTCCCGGTTCCATGTGCTGGCTGCCGAGTTTGGTTTTCGTTTGCGATTCAAATACCGGCTCCTGAACCTTGATACTAATGGCTGCAAGGATCGATTGCCGCACATCTGCCGTATCAAAATCCTTGTTGTAAAACTCCCTGATGGTTTTCACAATAGCTTCTTTAAAAGCAGATTGATGAGTACCACCCTGGGTGGTGTGCTGTCCGTTTACGAATGAATAATACTCTTCACCGTATTGTTTTGTACTGTGCGTAAATGCAAATTCAAGGTCATCTTCTGTTATGTGCACGATGGGATATAGCGTGGGTCCATTGCCGTTAATATTTCGTTCGAGCAAGTCACGAAGTCCGTTTTTGGCAATAAACCGCTGACCATTGTATCGTATGGCAAGGCCTTTATTCAGGAAAACATAATTCCAGAGTAATTTTTCAACATATTCATCGATAAAATGATAGTTGCCAAACACCTCCTTATCCGGAATAAAAGAAACCAGGGTTCCATTTTCTTCATCTGATGATCGGATGGGATCGTCCTGAAGCAATTCTCCTTTTGCATAAACAACCCTTTTCATCTGACCTTCTCTGACGGATTGGGTTATAAATTCGGAGGATAGTGCATTCACAGCTTTGCTACCAACGCCATTGAGTCCGACAGCCTTTTTAAAAACTTTGGAATCGTATTTGGCTCCTGTATTGATCTTCGAAACGCAATCAATTACCTTTCCGAGTGGAATTCCGCGGCCATAATCCCTGATGGTTACCTTCCGTTCTTCGATGGTAATATCGATATTTTTTCCATGGCCCATTACAAATTCATCAATGGCGTTATCGATAATCTCTTTGATAAGCACATAAATACCATCATCCTGTGATGCTCCATCACCCAGCTTTCCGATATACATTCCCGGACGTATACGGATATGTTCCCGCCACTCCAGCGATCGTATGTTATCTTCTGTATATTTTTCAGACATAATCCACCATTTTGTGCAAAATTATAGAAAGAATCCTACGTCTGGCAAGGATTTCAGAAAAGTTATCAAAGCCTTTTGTTAATATCTGCATTGCCTGTTAATTAAACCTTAAGCGGTTGAATTTGTTGTAGTGGAATTACAGGTAAGATTATATACTGAATTCAGTGAACCTCCGGCATTACAAGACAAAGATCAATCATATCGGCTTAATCCTGGTCTATTGTATTTTATTCATTGATTTTGATACAAACGCACAGTCATACAGGATTCATTTCAATCATGTTGCTTTTGAAAGCGGGCAAACACATGTACCGGCAAATTGCATACTTCAGGACAGCCTCGGCTTTATCTGGCTCGGCACCTACGAAAAAGGGCTTATCAGGTACGACGGAATTGAATTCAAATCTTACACCTATGATCCGGAACATTTCAGTGCGGATTCTGAATTGCTTTCTGCACCCGGTTCAAACACGATAACCAGTCTGTTTGAAGATTCATTTGGTTACATCTGGATTGGAACCATCAACGGCCTGTATCGCTACAACAGGCTGGATGAAACATTCAGGCCTTTCCTTTCCGGCGGAGCCAATTCAAATACAATATCAAGTAATGGCATCACTACTGTGATGGAAGATGAGCATCATAACTACTGGGTCGGTACCATTTTGGGGATGAGCAAAATTTCAAACGATCTGCAACATATAACCAGTTACTACCCTGACACCACCCTGACAGCAGGCAAACCCAATGTGGTATATGATATGATCATCGACAAATATCAAAACTTTTGGGCTGGAACCGGAAACGGTGTAGCCCTTTTCGACACAAATTCAGGAAACTTTACAATCTTTAAACATGAAAAAAGCAACCCTGAAACAATAAGCGATAATGAGGTTTATTCGATTTGCGAAGCAAACTCCGGACTTTGGTTTGGCACTGTTCAGGGAGGATTGAATAAACTCTCCGGTTTCGATGAGAACGGAAACCCCGTTTTTAGAAGGCTGCCCTACAACAAAGGTAAAAATACCATCCCCCATTCCTATGTAAAGTCGATTACAGAAGATTCAAAAGGTAGGCTCTGGATCGGGACATATTCAGGACTTTCTGTTATGACAGATCCTTTCCGGGAGGAACCAGCAGTTCAAAACTTCTTTTCAACTACAGCCAACTCATCCCGAATTTTAAATAACTATGTTAAGGATGTTCTGGAAGACCAGGCAGGAAATATTTGGATCGCTACGGATGGAGGTATCAGTTTTACTGCTAATCAACCCGGAGGTTTTGTACACTACTTTCATTCGCCATTGACTTCGGAATCCATTGCAGGTCATGAAATATATTCAATTGAAGAAGACCAGGAAGGCGATATCTGGATCGGCAATTCCGGTACAGGTATCACTATCGTTGCTGAAGATTCCAATGGGAATGATCGCTATCAACATATCCTGTACGATCCTGATGACCAGAATGGTTTATGTAACGATCAGTTCACAGATATATTCGCCGATTCAAAAGGGCAGATATGGATCGCAACATTTAACGGGATCAATATTTATGATAAAAGCAGTGAAACTTTCAGGCATTACCAAACAGGCAAAGCAAATTCAAAAGGACTTCTTTCAAACTATATTTATAATTTCTTTGAAGACTACAACGGCGCTATCTGGTTTACCTCCTGGGGAGGCGGAACAGGAAGGGTATACGACAAAGGGAATACCTTGGAATTCAAACATTTCATCCATCATCCTGACAACTCCAACAGTCCGAAATCGAACGTTGTAAGATCGTTGTTCCCTGCAACCGATTCTGTATTTTGGATCGGTTATCAAAATGAAACTATTACACGTGTGCAAGTATTTTCGTCTGACAGTATTGAATTTAAGCACCTTACGCTCCCCGATTCACCTTCCGGAAAGAAGACCATTTATACCTATTACCAGGAAAGCCACAACAAACTTTGGATTGGAACCTCATATGGATTTTGCCTCGCTCACCTGGATGAGTCCGGACCAACACCTCATACTTTCTCTGCTACCTATCAATGGTTTACAAAAGAAGATGGTTTGTGCGACAACATTGTGTATCATTTTGTACCGGATCATGGAGGTAATCTTTGGATTACCACGGCAAACGGCATGAGTTGTTTTAACCCTGCTACATTTGAGTTTACAAATTATTATGAAGAGGATGGCTTACAAAGTAACGAATTTAATGCGTCGGTAGGCATATGCACCCGGCAGGGCGAAATCTGGGTAGGTGGCATCAACGGAGTAAACAGGTTTTACCCTGACAGCCTGCAGGCTAACTTGTTTAATCCGCCTTTGGTTTTCACCGGGTTATCTGTTTTCAATCAACCGGTTTCTGCAGGTTTACCAGGCCCTAACGGCAAAGTAATTTATGAAAAGTCGCTCCATTTTGCCACGAAAGCAAATCTTTCATATAAAGATTACCTCTTATCTGTGGATTTTGTTGCCCTGAGTTTTCGCAATTCTCATAACAACCGTTACCGCTATAAACTCGAAGGTCTTGACGATAATTGGATCGACAATGGAAATAAAAACAGTGTAACATTCACCAATCTTGATCCGGGCAAATATACACTTCGGGTACAAACCGCAATAAAACCGGATGAGTGGAGCGACAAAGAAGCTACTCTGGTAATCTGGCAAGCACCGCCACCCTGGAAAACCTGGTGGGCCTATTCGATTTATTTCATTGTTTTGGCCGGGGCTGTTTATGGCCTTTTCCTGCTCCGTTTGAGGGAATACAAAAGACAATTAGCTACGAAAGCTGCCATCGAACAGGCAAAAGTAGAAGAACGTGAAAAAATGAGAATGAAAAGTGCAGCCGATTTTCATGATGAGAACGGGACTATGCTCTCCAAGATCTCTTTGTTCACCGAATTGGCGAAACGCACAGCACCTGATGAAACCCAAACTTACCTCCATAAAATAGAAGAAAACGTAAAAGGATTGTCACAGGGGATCAGGGATTTTATTTGGTCACTCGATCCCAGTAAAGATTCTTTATACGAAACGCTTATCAAGATCAGAGAATTCGGTATTTCAACCTATGAACTTTCGGGGATCAATTTCAAAACCAGCGGCATCGAAGAGTCCTTCGCGAACATACCACTCTCGCTTGATTTCAGACGGCAACTTCTTTTCATCATGAAAGAAGCTATGAACAATTGTTTGAAATATGCACAGTGCAAGCACGCCTTGTTGGATGTGTCGCTGAAACATAATTCCTTAACCGTTTGTTTTGAAGATGATGGGATCGGTTTTGATCCAAACCAAATTACAAAAGGTTATGGACTTGACAACATGGCCAGAAGAGCCGATAAAATTGGTGGGAAAATTGAAATTATACCCGGGGAAAAAACAGGGACCCGCATCTGCCTTCGTGCCAATATCACCCAAACAGGTGATTGACAGGCTTTACTGCTGTAAATACTTTTGCATCAATGAAAAATAATGATCCATACAAGGAAGTAATTGCAGTTTCGATCGTTGAAGACGACCGGGATATTCGTGATTCGCTTGCAATGATCATAAACGGAACCCCCGGATTCGTTTGTGAACATGTTTACGGAGATTGTGAATCGGGGATAAAAGGCATACCTGAGCAAGGAGCCGATGTGGTTTTAATGGATATAAACCTGCCGGGAAAATCAGGTATTGAAGGTGTTAAAAAACTGAAAGCAGGAAATCCGGATATCGATTTTATCATGCTGACCATCAATGATGATGAGGAAACAATTTTTGAAGCACTGTGCGCTGGAGCTACCGGTTATCTTACCAAAGAAACCGCACCGCAGGTGATTTTGCATTCAATCAGAGAGGTTTACAATGGTGGGTCGCCCATGAGCGCCAATATTGCACGTAAAGTAGTAACTTCATTTAAAACAATTGATGAAAATCCGCTGACCGAAAGAGAAACGGAAATTCTTCGTCACCTTTGTGATGGAAGCAACTATACACAGATCGCAGAAGCACTTTTTGTAAGCAAAAATACTGTGGCCTCGCATATCAAAAACATATATCGCAAGCTGCAGGTGAACTCAAGAGGTGAAGTTGTAAGGAAAGCAATCAAAGAGCGGCTTGTTTAAATTTTTCAACAAAAAAAACGATCATGGCAAAAAAATTCATGTACGCATTTCTTCTTTTTATTCTCAACCTATTCAGCATGTTTCTGTTTCTGAAATATATATATCCGTTCCCTAAGGGCGAAGGATTTGCCTATGTGGTTCATCCACTGGCGATGATGGCGGTAGGCTTTATATCTGCTGTTTTGTATTTTTTCTGGACCCGGAAAAAACCTACCTTTTCTTTTATCGGATTTTTGCTATGGTATATCATATTTCTGGTTTTGATGTTTCTGATCAGGATAAGCTGATATTAAAAATCACCCATTTAGGTAATAAAACTAATGTGAAATTTTTGGCATTTTTGCATTTTCTTTGTGACATCAATAGTATGACAGCGTCAACAATAAGTTAAAACATATTTCGAATCTAATAAAATAAATGAAATCACTAAAATTAAAAAACATGAAAACATTTAGAATTTTTATGCTGATGCTTCTGGCAGGGACAGTTGTGTTATCTTCTTGCAAAAAAGATGATGAAGACGATAACAACGACAACAACAACAATAATAACAATAATAACACTACCTACGTAATGAGTGCTATGGTTGACAATGAAAATTGGGGCTCAAACACAGTTGTCGGAATTATTGACGGAACAAGTGAAGTTACCGTTACAGCCGTTTCCACTGACAATACCTCTTCCATGGTTCTGTCCATTTATGATTTTACAGGCGAAGGTGAATATTTAGTTACAGACGATACAGATAATAGTGCATATTACACGGTTGTGGGTTCAACAAGTGCATGGTTTGCTCCATTCGGAACACAAGCAACGGGAACCATTACAATAACCTCCTTTGCAGATAATAAAATTACGGGAACATTCAGTTTTACAGGAATAAATATGCTGAGTGGAACAAATACAATCAAAGTTATCAGCAGTGGCACATTTACCAATGTAACATTGCAAACGCAATAATTAGCTGTAGATAAAATACATGAACCTGCTGTTTACGGCAGGTTTTTTTATTTGCGGAAAGAAGTATCAGGTAGTAAAACGCTGCTTCTTATCGTCCCAGGTGATATAAACAGCATCCAGATTTTTGGCAACAAATTCAAGATACTTATCAGCAATTGAAGGATTTATTTTCAGGTAGGCTTCGTAGACTTTCTTTTTACCACTGTGTTTGTTTATCACTTTTAACCCTTTGTTCTTGAGATTCGCTTTTTTAAAAATACCCATAATTTTAAAATAATAAATATAAAAGAATCATTAAATACAAAAACTCAGACAGCCTTTTTTGCAGGATAGTTGCATGTTTAACGCAATTCGCAACAGTTCAGTCTATCATTCTCCGTGCAGATATTCATAACCTGTTAATTCTTCGCTGGTTTGCCAAAGCCGGTTTTGCAAAGAAATGTCATATGAAGCCTTTGAAGAGGTGGCAGTTTGACTATGTACGAAATATTTTCCAGATACACCTTCAACGTCGGGAGAACTGGCAAGAAAAACAGAGGTTGCAGCTCCATGACTCACATCCGATCCTCCAAAACCGAAACCGGTTCGCAGCAATTTGGTTTTTATCACTCCCGGGTGAAGCACATTTACCGTGATATCACTTCCTGACAATTCGCGGGCCAGTTTATAGGAAAACAGGATATTGCATAGTTTTGACCGGGAGTAGGCATCATAACCTTCATAAAACTTTTCGCCCTGTAAATTATCCCAGTCAATTCCATTCGAATGCGCTTGCGAAGCAACATTAACGATACGACTGTACTTTGATTTTTTCAACAGGTCGAGCAAAAATCCGGTAACCAGAAAATAAGAGAGGTGATTGATGGCAAAGGTCTTTTCAATTCCATCAACAGTTGTTTCCTTTCTTTTCATAAAAACGCCTGCATTATTGATCAAAACATCAAGGGTGTCGTATTTATTATGCAATGCGGCCGACATAGATCGAATTTCAGCTATCGATCCCAAATCCGAATAACAATAATCAAGTTGTGTATTGCCCGAAACTGTTGCAACTTCCTGAAGCGCATTTTTAGCCTTTGTTTCATTTCGCCCGTGAACAATCACAGTGGCCCCGGCTGAAGCCAATTCTATAGCTGTCTGTTTACCTATTCCATCAGTGGAACCCGTTACAAGAATTGTTTTACCTTTCATCAATAGTACTATTTATGGAATAAACAACAATACAGGCAAGGTGCGGTTCAAAAACCTATTATTTTATTAATTGGCAGTGAAACAGCCCGATCCAGGGGGTTCATCGCATTTATCAGAAAAACATGGCTAAAAGCTGAAATATCATTTTCGTGAATTATTGCAGGCTTTATCACTCCCGATTCAAGCAGCACCTGCCGCATAACGCCCTTCAGCAGTGGATTGGCGGGAGTTAAAAACTGATCACCTTTTCTGAAAACCAAATTGGCATAGGAACCATCTGTAATGAGTCCGTTTTTCACGATGATGATATCATCGCAATTACCTTTGAGTTGTAGCAGCTTATTTAATTCTGACCGGTCATTCCACTTAAAACTATAATCGATTTTGTTATCTGCCACCAGTTTCAAAGACCGGATGTACTTCGGTCGGTATGGCTCAATGACAATATCTTCTAAAGATCGCGAATAGGTAATTCTGCATTTAAAAACTTTATCCCGGACATTTGCCGGAACCTGTATCATCCCTTTTAACGAAGGGAAGGGAACGCCACCTAAATATGCGATTGAAGTGCGTCTCATACGTTCTTCGTGATACTTCAGATGGAGAGCCTTTCCCTCTTCAATTCGTATGGTCTCGAAAAACCGGTACATACACTTTATCAATAAGTTCCGAATATTCTTTTTCGCAAACGCTGAAACTGGTGATCCCTCCCCCGCTCCTGAAAACCATACGGTTATCATTTTGCTCGATATACCTGATCATCACTGCCGTTTCGAGGTCAACACCATTAAAATAACCAAAAACACCTGTAAAATATCCCCGCTCATCTGCTTCGGCATCCTCAATAATCTCAACTGTTTTCTTTTTGGGAGCACCACTTATAGAACCGGCCGGCAACAATTTGAAGATCAGGTCGCCGATGTTGTTCTGCCAGGCAGGTTTAAGTTGTCCGCTTATTTTTGAACTGGTTTGTAAAATCTCTTTTTCGTGGGTTCTGATTTTTTCCACATAACGAAAACTCTCAACCTTCACCCTTTCAGCTACCATATTCAGATCGTTTCGCAGCAGATCCACAATGGTATTGTGTTCAGCTATTTCTTTGGGATCTGTCATCAAAACACGTTCAGCTTGTGCGATCGAGGCATCAATCGTACCTTTCATCGGATATGTCGAGATGGTGTTTGTATAAGTGGAAATAAATGGCTCGGGTGAAAACACAACGAATTCATCCCTGAATTTTAATTTATATTTGGCTCTGCCAAATCTGTATATATCATCCAGGGTCAGATTGGTTTCTATCCTGGTTGGAAAGGTGAGGTTCAGTAGAAAAGTATCTCCCCTATGAATGGCCCTTATCACTTTTTCAAAAGACTGCCTGTAGATTTCGGGTTCAACCGGAAATTTCCTAAAATAAAAATCGCCGGGGGCATTCAGGTTATTTTTTGCATTGCCAAACCCGGGAATATCAATTTCAATTCCCTCTTTACCGAGCTCATTTTGATGAAGTACCAATGGCTTTTCTTGTTTAAAATCGATCATAAAAAAGAAAGCCTCTCCTGCACTTGCAAGCGAATTCATCAGTTTTATTTTATCTTTGACCACCGGATTCATAACGGCAAATGTAGACGAAATACACAAATAAAATCATTTGAAACCCGATTCAAATATGAAGGTACTGCTGATCGACAACAACGACTCTTTCACCTTTAATCTTTTACAATTATTGCGTGAGTCCGGATTATGCGAAACGGTTGTGATTCCGTACGATGAAGTTACTGAGCAGGTGATCGAAAAGGCTGACCGAATTATAATTTCCCCTGGTCCGGGCATTCCGGATGATTTTCCGAATTTAGAAAGGTGGATACTCAACTTTGCCGCTCAAAAACCATTTCTTGGTATTTGTCTGGGACTGGAAGCCATAGCTGAAGCTTACGGAGCCAGGCTGATACAGTCAGGAAAGGTGTTTCACGGCATCACAAAATCTACCCGTATTACCGCACCTGATCACCCGATTTTCAGGGGAATACCTTTAAACTTTCGCGCCGGACTTTACCATTCATGGATACTGGATGAAATCCACATACCCGATTGTATCGAAATTCTGGCCCGTGCCGATGACGATATCATCATGGCCATCAAACACAAAAAATTCAACCTTACCGGCCTTCAATTTCATCCCGAATCGATCATGACGAAACATGGGAGTAAAATGATCTGCAACTGGCTTTCAGAGTAATTTCCGAATCACCGAAAGCATTCAAAACCAGGGAGTCCACTCGCAGCAAATGTTATTAATTCGTTAAATATTTTGATTCCTTACATATTTATTGTTTAACTTTGTAAGTACCTTATACCCCGAAACTTGCTGCGCTATGAAATCCTCGAAATTTATCAGCACAAACAACATCGGCTGGATCATTATAGTTCTGGCCATGATCATTCTCTATTACTCCTACTACTTTATCTACATTCCTCAACAAGAAACCGCACTGAAACAGCGCGCTTTCCGGATTTTAAAGGAATACGGCAACAACATGCACGACAAAAAGGACTATTACAATACCCATCTGGCCAACTACCGTGATTATTACATTCTGGATTACCTGAGCAACCAGAAGTCTACTGTTAGTGAGGTTATCCGCGAAAAGGCCTATGCCAGTTCGAAATGGTTGAAGGAGATAAAAAAGGTGATTGGCGATCTTGACACAAACATATCGATTCAACTGGTCGACACATCAAAAAATTACAGATCAGGCATTTATAAGGATAAAAACACAGCCGATTTTTACCTCAAGTTTTTTAACTCGGGAAATGAATACATAAAAAAAACACAACAAAGCGAAAACAAGATTTTCAAAATCCTGATTTCCAAAGATTACAAATTGTTTAAAGACAAAACCATCGTTCAAAAAATTCCCGTAGAAACCCTGATGGAAGGATTGAAATTTGACAGGTTGCTCGACAATATTGTTTTTTTCGATTCAAAAGCTGTTATGTACAATACCAGTAAAGATGCCGTTCAGGATATAACCAATATCAAGATGCTTACCGATAGTGTAAAAAATCACCAGGGCGGCATCTTCCTAAGTGTAGATGTAAGGGGTGCAGAAAAATATATGATGATCGTTCCGATTGATTTTCAGGGTGATCAATATTTTCTGGCCGGTTTTCTTTCAGAGAAGGATTTCAATCGAAAAACCCGTGCTATCAACAGCCAGTTTATTATCATTGTGGGCGCGCTGATACTCTTGATATTGATTGGAATACCGGTATTAAAAGTACTTTTCATTAACAAGTTCGAAAGGCTTCATGCTTATGATGCCACCAATGCAACTGTTTCACTGATCCTGGGAACCGGGCTACTCGTCCTCATAATGATCAGCCTGCTTAAACATTACGTAATCGATAGCAGCAGAATGGAAAAGAGGGCCAATGACCTGTCGGAACAACTGATCAAAAATGTGGATAGTGATATCAACAAAGCCGTAAAAATGTACTTTTCCATCAGAGGATTTTATAACGACAGCAATGAAGTTTCGATGGCAGCCAGAACCTACTTTTTGGATACCAAATCCAAATTTAAAAAGATCAACTTCGACTCCATTACCCCGCCGATTCCAGTCAATGAAATCCTGCTGGCCAACAGAAAGGGCATTGTTGTTGAAGCCTATACCAAAACGCCCTTTTCTAGCGACGTTCCCATTGATATTGGCAAACGCAAATATTTCCGGTATTCCTGCGCCAGTGGTGACGGATGGCCCCTTTCATCAAGGATTAAAGAAATCCGATCTGCTACCAGTAAAAAGAAGGCTCAGGGAAGCAACCAACCCATTCATACGAATGATTCAGTTGTATCCATTGAGAAAACCACACCGCCAATTCCTCCTTCATCTTTTTACATCGAATCAATTACATCGCTCAATACCGGTAAACAGGAAACCGCCATTTCATTTCATCTTCCATTTTCCGATACGCTGAGTAAAGTAAACGACTCTGCCTGTGTGCTGGCAATTACCTCTCATATTCCTTCTTTGTATAAACAGGTTTTACCGGAGGATGTCAATTTTGTGATGATCAATGAAGAAGGTGAAGTGCTTTTTCATTCGAAACATAACAAAAATCTGCACGAAAACTTTCTGGACGAATGCAACCGCAACAGCAACCTGATGAGTGCTATTGAACACAGGGTATCAACCACGGAGCTGATCACCTATAACGAAAAAAGCTGGCTCGCCCGGATTGTCCCTCTGAAAGATGCACCGCTCTATCACATCACTCTGATCGATACTGCTTATACCCAAAACATAAATGCCAGAATTTTCCTCTATTCTTTTTACTTTTTTCTGATCACAGTATTGTGTATTGTGTTGGGCATGCAAATTATGCAACGGATCGAACCGCGACATCGTTTTGTCCAAATGAAGGGTTGGTCGTATAGCTGGCTTTATTTCAGGGCAAATAATCGTTTTGCCTATAAAGCATTGCTGGCAGTTCAGATTGTGATCTTCATATTCCAGGTAATCGGAATTTTTATTGTTGACAAGCCGGTAACCATGCTCGTTTATCAACTTGCTTTTATTGCATATTCAGGATTTGCAGGTTTTTCAATCCTTCGGAACCGCAAAGCACCCATCCTGAACTTTTATCACCGAACACACTGGGATACCACTCTGAAACTGATCATTACATCTGCAGTTGTTCTTTTGCTGATCCCTCTGCAGCCGGGATTCCTGTTTCTGATTCCGCTGATCGTATTTTTTGTTTTATCGCTCTTTATACATTATGTAATTGAAATTGCCGGTTCAAAAGAATCCGATCTGAAAGGTTTCGACAAAGTAATATTTGATGCATTTGGCGGCAACGAAATCAACAGACAGGAAAAAGCAGACAAAGGCGAAGAAAAGGAGTTGAAGTCGCTCATGTTTACCCGTAAAATTTACCATTCCTACATGTTCATCTGGCTGGCCGGATTATCCATCGTACCTGTGTTTCAGTATTACCTGAAAATTAAACATTGTGAACATAAGCTCAGTCTTCGCCACAACATGGAATATGTAGCACACCAAAATCTCAACCTGCTTCAAAATTATTCACCGCAGGATTCGCTGTGGTACAAGCATATCAGGGGTGGAGGACTCGACAACCTTACTGTTTCAGATGAAACCGACAGCAGTTTGCTGAAGAAAGAGAAAAGCGCAACCCAAACGGTAGATTATATTTATTCGAGTCTTCCAGATCCCATTACTCCTGAAAATCACCTGAAAGCCCTGATCCTGGATCATAGTTATCACGACGAATGGAAAACAAAAGACAAAACACTGTATTATTCGCGTGCCGGCATTGATGGATTTGTAAAAGTTAAATACAATCCCGTTGATTCAAAACTTCCTGTAAATGCTACCATTATCATAACATTGCTGACCCTTCTCATTGCCGCGCTCATTTGGATACTTTACCGGTATCTTGCCGATAACATTTTAAATACCATTCGGACAAAATGGAAGGTGCCTTCCTTACATCCGTGGGAGAAAATTCTGGATGACGAAAAAATACACCGGATCCTTTTAAATATTTTTTATGAAAAGCCATATATAAAAGGCACCACGGATTATCTCAACAACAAGGATGAAAAAGTCGTTGAAATTCATGCAGAAGATATGTTAGGCGAAAAATATAACTTCCCTTCGGATATCAGCGACCCCAAAACATTGATTTGGGTCACTGGATTGGATAATATGATCCGCCGGCTAAAAAATCACGAAAATATTCAGGATAAACTCATCGAACTTAACAATAATGCCAAAGCAAGGATCATCATCACAATACCTTTTGAGCTGGAATTCATATATGATTATTATGAAGATTATATAACCGATAATGAGTTGGAAAAATCAGAAAAATCCAGGTTGTATATTCTTAAACAAACCTGGAAAAACATCTTTGCCGACTACTTTAAATACACCGGAAAACCTGAATATATAAGCAAAGAAACTGAAAGCGGCTCAACCATTGAAAACGGATTGCCCATACATCATGCTGATGAAAAACTATACGGAGTTAAAAGTTCGATGGAAGCGAAATATCAGTATATCTGGAGTAATCTGACGGCTGCTGAAAAACTCGTATTATATGATCTGGCAGACGATGGCATGCTGAACCTGAAAAACAAATACCTGATCAACAAATTAGTTATGAAAGGATTGATCGTATACAAGCCCTATCCGCGGCTCTTTTCCGATAGTTTTCAATATTACCTTCGTTTTTCAGTGAAACCCGAAGAAACCCTCAGGATTGAAAGAAAGCTTGGCAAACGCGGCAAATGGAAAAATATGCGATTCCTCCTGCTATTATTTATTATTCCACTCGCAGGTTTTGTTTTCATTGCCCAGGGTATCTCCTTCGACAAGGTAATCGGCATCTTTGCCGGTGTACTTGCACTTTTATCAGGGTTGATGCGATTTCTTGACGGAGGTGTGATCGGAAAATCCGGTGGTTAATTTCTTGTGAAATTGTTAACGAACAACTGCAACATTCCATTCCAATGGTTGTTGGCAACCATTTTGCCTGTAGAAATCTTTGTATAATATTAACATAATTCTCCATAACTTGTATGATGGATTTCTATCTTTGCACCAACAAAAACAAGAACGTTAGTACAATTTAACATGTCGAATAATTTATATATAGCAGCGGCAGAGGCAGATTCGGGTAAATCGTTGATCGTACTGGGCATCATGACCTTGTTATCGCGCCATGTGAAAAGGGTTGGGATTTTCAGACCCATCATCAGCGCCGACGAAAACAGGAAAGAAGATCATGATATCAATTTGGTTTCGAAACGTTTGAAGTTACCTTTCAAACACGACGAAATGTATGGCCTCACCAATTCAGAGGCCCTCGACATGTTGCAGGAAAACAACATGGATGAGTTGCTCACAGCAATGTTGAACAAATATAAAAAGCTTGAAGAGAAGTGTGATTTCATTGTTTGTGAAGGAACTGATTTTACGGGAAGTTTAAGACCCTTCGAATTTGATTTCAATACCCGGCTGGCCAATACTCTCGGAG
Organism: Bacteroidales bacterium; assembly: GCA_020438135.1. Classification (GTDB taxonomy): domain Bacteria; phylum Bacteroidota; class Bacteroidia; order Bacteroidales; family JAADJA01; genus JAADJA01. Next base: position 42,090 of record JAGQVF010000114.1, read on the forward strand.
CACCTGTTCTGGCCGTTGTGAACGGATCGGGTAAAAGTGTTACAGATATTACGGATGTTGCGCAGATGATCAAATCGGTGCTGGCCCGTGAAAAATGTAATTACATCGGCATGTTCGTCAACCGGGCCAACATGCGCGACATCGATGAGATCTGGGCCATGCTCAACAGGTTGCAAACCAACGACGAGATCGATTTTATCATTCCTGAACTGGAAGCGCTGCAGAAACTTACCATCAGGCAGATCATCCGCGGACTGGATGCCGAGTGGATCTATGGCGATGAAAGTGTTTTTGATTACGATGTGAACGATTACAAAGTGGGCGCGATGTCGGTCGAGAACATTTTAAAATATACCAACAACGGCACAGTGGTAATCACTCCCGGCGACCGCATGGATGTGTTGATCAGCCTGTTTATGACATTGATCTCCGACAATTTCCCCAAAATCGCCGGGATCATTCTCACCGGCGGTTATAAACCCGGACCTGAGATGATGCGACTGATCAACGGCATCAGAAAATTGCCGGTTGCCATCGTAAAAGTCGATACCGACACCTACTCAACTGCAATGAATGTGAGCCGCGTGAAACCGCTGCTTGCCCCTGACAACGAACGCCGGATGGCCATCGCACTGGGCCATTTTGAAGCCAATGTGGAAGGCAAAAAGCTGATCGACAAGATTGCCGTGACGCCTACGGGTGTGGTAACACCGATCATGTTCGAATACCAGTTGTTCGAACGGGCGCGATCAAAACGCAAACACATTGTTCTTCCTGAAGGTTTAGACGACCGTATCCTGAGGGCTTCTGAAATTTTACTTCGAAGGGATGCCGTCGATCTTACCCTGCTCGGCAACGAAGACATGATCCTTAAAAAAGCCGATTCGCTGCACCTCAAACTGGCCGGGATCAACATCATCGATCCTTACGATAACGACCTGATCAACGATTATGCAGCCACCTATTTCCGCCTGCGTAAACACAAAGGCATAACACGTGAAAGCGCCCACGAGATCATGTATGACGTGAGTTATCTCGGCACCATGATGGTTTATAAAGGCCACGCCGACGGGATGGTTTCAGGAGCGGCACACACCACACAACATACCATTCGCCCGGCATTTGAATTTATCAAAACAAAACCGGGTTTTACCATCATCAGCAGTTCTTTTTTGATGTGTTTCGAAGACAGGGTTTTGGTGTATGGCGATTGTGCTTTCAATCCAAATCCCAACTCCGAAGAGCTTGCCGACATTGCCATCAGCTCGGCCGATACCGCGAGAATGTTCGGAATTGATCCCAGGGTAGCCATGCTCTCCTACTCCACCGGAACATCTGGAAAAGGTGCCGAGGTTGAAAAAGTACGGAAGGCTACAGAGATTGCCCGCGAACGCAGACCTGACCTCAAACTTGAAGGCCCGATACAATACGACGCCGCCATTGATGCTTCCGTGGCAAAAACCAAAATGCCCGACAGCGAAGTGGCAGGTAAAGCCACCGTCTTCATCTTCCCCGATCTCAACACCGGGAACAACACCTACAAAGCAGTGCAACGGTCAGCCGGAGCGATTGCGGTAGGTCCTGTTTCGCAGGGATTGAACAAACCCGTGAACGATCTCAGCCGTGGATGCCTTGTTAAAGATATCGTGAATACCGTGCTGATCACCGCCATTCAGGCGCAGGAAAACCAATAGATTTTGGATTTACGATTTTTGATTGTTGATTGTTGATTTACGATTTGGGATTTTTTCGTTCGTAAATGACGTATGTGTAGGGATATGGATTTTTTTCGTCGGGTGTTGGATGATCTTCCTCAGACATCACATTCCACTCTTCCTTATTCAATTCAGGGAAAAACGTGTCGGCTTCGAACGGGTGATGTACCCATGTGATGTAGAGTTTATCGGCAAAGGGTAAAAACTGCTTATAAACAGATGCCCCACCGATTATAAAATTCTCACCCGCCGGATCCATTTTTTTAATCGCATCTTCGATGGAATAGGCCATGATGCAGTCGTCGATCTGCTCACCGGCAACATCCGTTAAAATGATATGCGTACGATTGGGAAGCGGCCGTCCTGGAAGTGAAAAATAGGTATTCTTACCCATAATGATGTA
>JAGQVF010000115.1 GCA_020438135.1 Bacteroidales bacterium
CGGCATTACCATTTACGACGCCAATGGCAGACTTGCCAGGCAATTGTTAAACAATGAAATTCTGGGAACAGAAGGAACATTTTCCTGGGACGGAAGAACCGACGATAATCAGAAAGCTGCCATCGGGATATACATCATCTTCTTCGAAACCTTCGACCTGCAGGGCAACCTGAAAAAATTTAAGAAAACAGCAGTGTTGGCAAAATAAAAACAAACCGGTGCACCTATTTTACAACACTATATTGTGTAAGCTCAGTAATGTTGCTGCTTTTTCCCACACCAATCTCATTCCCTTCAGCATCCATCATCACAACATTCTCCACTTCCAGCGTCCGTTTCACCAGTCCTATCTCTGATAAATAATCGTGATAAATAATATTTGCGAAGGTAGTGTCATGATACACCATTTTTATCTTGTAGCATTGAAACAATCCGGCAGGGGTTTCTACAGTATTGATACCAACCACTTTACGTGTCATTTTACCAATGGGTCCGTTTTCCCGGTACACCCATTCTGTTGAAATGCTGATCGGGTAATTCCAGCACTTCACCGGCGGATCTTCATAAAACAACGAATCTTTTACCATCGTAGGTGAAACCTTCCCGGCTACTGATTCCATCAAAGCCTCTTGCGATTCAAAAGTGAGGGCACCCAGTTTATAAAGATAGTTAGATTTAGTTGGAATGGCATGACTCCCACCCATATAGGCATGTATGTAAAATCCATCTGTATGTTGTTTAAAATAACTTTTAGCAAAGTATTTCCCGGAATAGTCATATTCAGAAAATTCGATGGTATTGAGCGTATCCATCATAACATGACCAGTTACACTTACATGAATGTTGTTAAAACCCGAATCAGGTTCAACCTGAACCGTATCAGGATCAAATGCAAACGTAAACAACTGATCATATTTCCAATAATTACCTGAATCGGACGGGTAACCCGTAAACATTTTAATAGGAGTGTTTTGAGAACCTGGTCCATCATCCTCACAGGAGATGAGAAACAAAAATGTAAGAGCTAAACAGGCAATAGGGGTAACAATCGATTTTCTAATGTTTTTCATTGTTTTGAGTATTGATAACCGAACTGAAAGGCTCCGGTTCTTGTTTTGGTCAAAGATAAGAAAAAGGAATCAGAAAAAAACTACTTATTCAATCCAAGCGGCAAGGTAAACCAAAAGGTAGCCCCTTTGTCTTTTTCTGAGATCACCCCGATGTGACATTTGTGGGCTTCCACAGCCATTTTACAAAATGTCAGGCCCAAGCCTGTTGATCGCATCGTGCCGGAAGAGTTTTGTTTGATGTGCACAAATTTCTCAAATATCAAATCCTGGTTGGCCTTGTCGATACCGACGCCCTGGTCGGTAACTTCAATCATTACCCGGTCTTTCGATTCTTTCATAACATTTATCGTGACAGGAGAACTTGATGGTGAGAATTTAATAGAATTACTGAGCAAATTAACGAGGGTTCTGATAATCAGTTCCTTGTCGATATAGAGGATAAAGTCATCCCCGAAGGTATGGGTAATGGTAATGTTTTTGTGTTTTGCTGAAAACGAAACATCTTTTGAGGCGGTTTCCAGCACTTTCGAAACAGGAATATAAACCAGGTTCAGCTCCATCCTGTTATTTTCAAATTTCTGAATATCAAGCATGTTCATAACCAGAGTCATCATCTGTTTTCCGGTGTGCATAATGATGTCATCCTTTTCTTCGAAATCGCCCAATTCAGGTATGTTGATCAAAACGTTCAGTGGGTTTTTCAGATCGTGAACCAACATATGGGTCATGGCTTCTTTAAATTGGTCAAGTTCTTTCAGACGGGTGTATGCATTTTTATAGCTTTCGGCCTGGTTTTCAATTTTTCTTTTCTGATCTTCAATCAAATGATTTTTATTGGCAAGCAATTCATTAGTTTTTCTCAGTTTCCTGTAAATTCTGTTTACCATCACCAGAAGTATCATCATGATCACGATCCAGGCGATAAGCAGGATATTTTGAATTTGCTTCCTTTTGATCTCCCTCTCTTTTGCTTCCAGTTCAAACTTCTGGCTGGCTATTTCCCTTTTTTGTTTTTCAAATTCATAAATCCGGTTAAGTGTCGAAATCTGGTTGTCACGGTTTTCGAGGAACATTTCTCGTCTTAAGCTTTCGGCTATTTCGCTGTATTGATAAGCTGTTTGATAATTACCAAGGGCAGCAAAGCTTTTTGCAAGGATGTGTGCTGCATTTTCAATCAGTGTTTTGGATTTAATTTGCCTGGCAAGATCCAGTGCTACCTTTCCGGTTGTAGCAGCATTTCCATAATCTCCCTGGTCATAATAACACAATGCGATGTTGTTAAGGATATTGGTGATATCGGGTTTTTTGTTAAGCGTTTTGGTAATTTCGAGTGATTTATTTAAATACTCCAGCGCTTTGTCATACTCAGCCAGGCTGTTATGAATAGCTCCAAGTATTTCGAAATTAGTTGCCAGTAACGGTTTAATCTGGTACCTTTCCGATAATTGAATGCTGGAATCAGCATACGAAATAGCTACAAAATAATTGTGTTTCCGGTAATAATTCTCTGCAAGCCGGTTCTGGCATCGTGCTACTTTATTTTCCAGACCAAGATTTCTGTATATAGAAATTGCCTCAAGAATAAGCGAAATTGCCTCATCATATTGTACCGATTCGGTATTTAAGTCACCGAGTTCTAAAAGCAGGTTGGCTTTGAAACCCTGATTGTTGGCAATAGAAGGTTCTTCCAGCGTATTGTATATTAAAGCAATACCCAGTTCATAAAGTGCACTGTTCTGATAAGCATCCGAAAGACGCAGTACACTTTCCACGATCAACCGGTTGTCATTTAATTCATGTGCAATTTCGAGTGCCCTGTTCCCAATCAAAATGGCGCTGTCGGTGTTGGTTAAAAGATATTTGTCAGCAAGCTGGCTGAGAAGTATATATTTTTCACTGATAGAAATGGCATTTTCAGGCTGAAGTTTTGATGTATCGGACGATCCGTTATCTGCAACAGCAACACCCATCTGCAAAATCATGAATGTGCTGACCAATAACATAAAAAACCTGTAAAATCTACGATACATACTTTCTGTGTAGTTCAATGATAGCCGAAATTCGCCTCATGCGACGCGTTTTGAAATAAAATAACGTACAAATATGAGAAAAATTAATCCAGCCGGATAAAAAAGGCTGAATTCGCTATTTAAACCCTATACAAATAAAAAGGTTATCTTTTAACAATTGCAAAGGTATCTTTGGCAATTGCAAGTTCTTCGTTGGTTGGAATTACAACAACTTTAACAGCAGAATCCGGTTTACTTATTAAAGCTTCTTTAGATCTTAATCCCTTGTTTGCTTTTTTATCAAATTGCAACCCCATGAATTCGAAATTCCTGCAAATGGTTTCTCTTGTTATATCACCATTTTCGCCAATACCACCTGCAAAAACAATCAGATCAACACCACCCATGGCTGCTGCATACGAACCGATGTATTTACGCACCCTGTAGTGAAACATATCGAGCGCCAGTTGAGCACGGTCGTTGCCTTTTTCTGCAGCCTGTTCGAGTTCACGCATGTCGGGTGAAATCCCTGAAATGCCCAACACCCCGCTTTTTTTGTTAATGAGTTTGTTCATCTCGTCGATGCTGAGATTTTCCCGGTCGGCAATGTAAAGCAATGCGCCGGCATCGATATCACCGGTACGCGTTCCCATGATTAATCCTTCGTTGGGTGTAAGTCCCATGGAGGTATCGACAGATTTACCCTCTTTAACTGCAGCAATGGAGGATCCGTTTCCCAAATGACAGGTAATGATTTTTGTGTTTTTGTAATCGAGGTTTAAAAACGCACAAGCCCGTTTTGCAATAAACTGATGGCTTGTTCCATGAAAGCCATATCTTCTGATCTTATATTTTTCATAAAGTGAATAGGGAAGGGCATACATATAAGCCTGTCGAGGCATTGTTTGATGAAAAGCTGTATCGAATACCCCGACCTGTGGCACTTCCGGGAGCAGTTCGTTTATGGCGTAAATACCTTGCAGGTTAGGTGGGTTGTGAAGCGGAGCGAGATTAATATTATTTTCCATAGCGCTGATCACTTCTTTTGTAATGGCTACACTGCCACTGAAATCTTCACCCCCGTGAACCACACGGTGGCCAACCGCTTCTATTTCGTTTACATCGTTCAAAACACCAATATCACTGGTCAATATTTCAATCACTGTTTTGATCCCTTGGGTGTGGTCTTTGATTTTTTTCTCAAATTTAACTTTTTCACCATTTTCGATCGTATGGAACACAGCCGAACCTTCTAATCCTACCTTATCTACAAGACCTTTCGCCAGCACATTCTCTTCCGGCATTTCAATCATCTGGTATTTGATCGAAGAGCTTCCGCAATTCAAAATGAATATTTTCATATTTTTATTTCTTTTAACAAGCCGGCGAAATTATATAGCCTGATTCTCTATTCCAAGAAAGTTCTGTTAATTTTTTAACATAGGTTTGATCACGCTATCCATTGTCGCCCAATGAGTGGCCTGCGATTGGTTTTAATTAGATTAAAATCTATGTTTTACCCATTTATTCTCCCCTTTATTTAGATTACCAATAAATTAGCTATAGCACTGTTTAAAAGGGAAAATTTATTATAATTTTGCCCGTGTTGTTAATTGAATAACAAAACGCTACAGACAAATTAAAAGACAAAAAGTGTATGAAAAACCTGTTTATCCTTTTGGTTTTTATGATCCCGCTCATCAGTGTTTCACAGGATGAAGATAAATTCGGGATTAAATTCAGCGGTTTTGTAAAATCCGACATTTTTTACGATTCCCGCCAAACAGTTGATGCCCGTGAAGGACATTTTTTGTTGTACCCGGCTGCAGAAAGCCCGGATATAAATGGCGATGATATTAACGCCTCGCCAAAGTTTAACATTCTTTCAATTCAAACGCGCTTAAAAGGGGCCATCACAGGACCGGATGCCTTTGGAGCAAAAACTTCCGGATTGATCGAAGGTGCATTTTTCGGTAACATCGGAACCGATATCAATGGTTTCAGGCTACGCCATGCCTTTGTAAAACTTACCTGGACAAACACCGAACTGCTTGTGGGTCAATACTGGCACCCGATGTTTGTAACTTCCTGTTTTCCGGGAACGGTTTCATTTAACACAGGTGCGCCTTTTCAGCCTTTTGCCAGGAATCCGCAAATTCGTTTGAAGCAATCATTCGGAGATTTGAACCTGATTATTACCGCAATGGAGCAGGTCGATTTTGTAGATGGTGGACCGGATGTTAAAACCGCCACCCTTAATGTGGCATCTCCTCGGTATTTGATCAATTCCGGTATGCCTGAATTTAATGCCCGACTTGAGTTTGATACCAAAAATGATGATAAGGAATTTTTACTGGGTATTGGCGGAAATTATAAGATGCTGACCCCAAGATTGCAATCAGAAACCTTTTATGATCAGGTTAGCGGTAATCCTTTTACTTATAAAGTGGATGAGCAGGTAAGTGGTGTCTCAGGAATGGCTTATCTAAAATGGAAATGTGAAAAGCTCACATTTAAACTCGAAGGAGTGATGGGACAAATGATGCAAAGCATGACCATGGTTGGCGGCTATGCTGTAAAAAGTTCAGATACAGCCAATGGATCAATGGAATATACCCCCGTTAAAACCATGTCGGTCTGGACCGATATTCATACCAACGGTAAAAAATATCAGGTCGGTTTGTTTGGTGGATACACCAAAAACAATGGGACGGTTGATGATAACACAGGCCAATACTATGCAAGATCTGCCAACATCGATTATGTTTACAGGGTTGCTCCACGGTTGATCATCAATTCAGGAAAATTCAGAATTGCACCCGAAATTGAATATACAGTGGCCGCATACGGCAAAAACGAGCTTGATGGAACAGTGAAGGATGCCAAAGAAGTTGCCAACTTCAGATTTCTTGTCGGAGTGTTTTATTTTTTCTAATATTGAAGTTAATAATTGTGTGTAAATAAAAAATCATTTAAAACTTTAATCATTTAGCTATGACAAATAAAATAACAAGTTTTTCAGAGTATTTGCAAAAATACCGCGACAGTATTGCCGACCCCGAAGGATTTTGGGGAAACATTGCAGAAAGTCACTACTGGCAGAAGAAATGGGATACAGTACTCGACTGGTATTTCGAAGGGAAAGATGCACCTCATGTGAATTGGTTCGTCAATGGTAAATTGAATATTACCGAAAATATTTTCGAACGGAATCTTTTCCAACGGAAAGATCAGGTGGCTATTATCTGGGAACCTAATGATCCAAAGGAAAAGGAAGTAAGACTGACCTACGGAGAGCTGTATGAAAAGGTAAAGGTTTTTGCCAATGCCTTGTTGAAAGCCGGAGCTAAAAAAGGCGATCGTATTGCCATTTATCTTCCGATGATCCCTGAACTGGCTATTGCTATGCTGGCTTGTGCCCGTATCGGAGCCATTCACTCCATTGTGTTTGCCGGATTTTCAGCCAATGCGCTCGCTGACAGGATCAACGATGCCGAATCGAATATCGTGATTACTTCCGATGGTGCTTTCCGCGGAACCAAAAGCATACCGCTGAAAGGTATTGTGGATGAAGCGGTCGACAATTGTCCTTCTGTAAAAACTACCATTGTTTACAAACGAACTGGCGAGGAAATTAATATGGTTGATGGCCGCGACATTTGGTGGCACGATCTGATCGAAGGTGTCAGCGCTGAAAACAAAGCTGAGGTGATGGATGCCGAGGATACGCTTTTCATTCTTTATACCTCCGGATCTACCGGAAAACCGAAAGGTGTGCTGCATACCACGGCAGGTTATATGATCTATGCCGAATATACTTTCAAAAATGTGTTCCAGTACAACGATGGAGATATTTACTGGTGTACAGCCGATATCGGTTGGGTTACCGGCCACTCCTACATCGTTTACGGACCGCTGTTGACCGGTGCAACCAGCATCATGTTCGAAGGTGTTCCTACCTGGCCGGATGCCGGACGTTTCTGGGAAATCGTAGAAAAATACAAAGTCAATCAGTTCTATACTGCACCTACAGCCATCCGTGCATTGGTTGCACAAGGCAATGAGTGGGTAACCAAACATGATCTGAGTTCCCTGAAAGTACTTGGAACTGTTGGCGAGCCGATCAACGAAGAAGCATGGCGCTGGTACCACGATATTGTTGGTGGTGGTCGTTGCCCGATCGTAGATACATGGTGGCAAACCGAAACCGGTGGTATTATGATCACTCCTCTGGCAGGGATCACACCTACAAAACCTTCTTTTGCAACGTTGCCCCTTCCTGGAATTCAACCCGTTTTGGTCGATAATGAAGGAAACGTATTAAAAGGCAATTCAAAAGAAGGAAACCTTTGTATCAAATTCCCATGGCCGGGAATGCTGAGAACTACTTACGGGGACCATCAAAGATGTTATCAAACTTATTTCAGCACTTACAAAGGATTATATTTCACAGGCGACGGTGCCAAACGCGACGAAGAAGGTTATTATCGTATCATGGGTCGTGTGGATGATGTGATCAACGTTTCCGGTCACCGCATCGGAACCGCTGAGGTGGAAGATGCCATTAACCAGCATCCCAAGGTGAATGAAAGTGCCGTGGTTGGATATCCGCATGAGATCAAAGGACAGGGAATTTACGCCTATGTTACCTGTGAAGAACTCTCCGATGCAGAAATGCAAACCATCGAAAAAGAGATCCGCGATACAGTGAATAAGATCATCGGGCCGATAGCAAAACCCGATATGATCCAGATCGTTAGCGGATTACCGAAAACACGTTCAGGTAAGATCATGCGTCGTATTCTCCGGAAGATCGGTGAAGGCGATGCTACCAACCTGGGTGATACTTCCACATTGCTCGATCCGGGCGTGGTTGAAGATATCATCGACGGTGCCAAGGTATCTGTTAAACGATAAATTCGTATACAAGCCTCCAAAGGGGTCCCTGGGATCAGAAGCAGGGATTTCTTTGGAATTTTAACAATCGGATTTGAATTGACAGAATTTGAATTCAATTGAAACTTACTTTTTCGTTCATCAAAATTCAAGAAAATGAAAGGACTTAAAATCACAAACCGTTGGGTGGTTGTAGTTGGTGCAATCCTTATTCAACTTGCCCTGGGCGCTATCTATGCCTGGTCGGTTTTTACGCGTATATTAACCGATGCAAACGGAATTTACCAGTTCAGTGCACAGGAAGCCGCATGGGTTTTTTCGGCCGGATTGGCCACTTTTGCTGTGGTGATGGTGCTGGCCGGAAAATGGCAGGCCAAATCAGGGCCGACCATTGTAGCATTCACAGGCGGATTGGTTTTGGGATTGGGTTACATTCTCGGAGGACTTTTCGGAAGCAGTTTCTGGGCTCAGTTTTTCTTTATCGGGATCATCGGTGGCGCCGGGATCGGACTGGCTTATGTTGTTCCGATCGCCGTGGGTGTTAAATGGTTTCCCGATAAAAAAGGTTTGATCACAGGACTCGCTGTTGCGGGATTTGGTTTCGGAGCCACCATCTGGGTGAAACTGGCCGATTCGTGGTTCGGAGGTTTATTGAATACTACCGAAGTGTTCGGACTGCCAAACGTACAAAGTGTATTTTTTATTTACGGGATCATCTTTGCAGCATTTGTTCTCCTGGGTTCGATGGTGATGGTAAATCCCCCGGAAGGGTACAAACCTAAAGGATGGACACCGCCTGCACCTTCAGCCAATAAAGCAGAAGGTCATCAAAATTTTGAACCGAAAGCCATGCTCAGAACGCCCCAGTTTTACGCTTTGTGGACTGTGTTTATTTTTTCCGCCTTATCGGGATTGATGGTGATTTATTGTATCAAACTTTTTGGTATCGATGCACTAAAATACCACGGAATTGCCGATGCAGGACTGATAGCCGGAACTGCTATGGCATGGTATGCCATCTTTAACGGACTGGGAAGGATTCTCTGGGGGATGGCTTCCGACAGGATCGGAAGAAAACAAGCGATCATTGCCATGACCTTTTTCCAGGGCATCATCATGCTGATGTTGTATCATGTTTTCATCAGTTTTGCCATGTCAACAGGATTTATCATTGCTGCTTGTGTGATCGGGTTTAACTTCGGTGGAAACTTTGCTCTGTTTCCTGCAGCCACTGCTGATTTCTTCGGCAATAAAAATGTGGGAAGCAACTACGGCTGGATGTTCACAGCTTATGGAGTGGCCGGTATTCTCGGACCGCAACTGGCGGGTGTATTTAAAGATTCGGCAGGAAATGCAGCCAGTCCGGTGGTATGGATGACTCCTTTCATCATTGCCGGAGTAGCTTGTGTTATTGGGGGAGTGATCATGATCTTGACAAAACCTCCAAAAGCTGAAGCTGAAAAAGTACAGCAATCGCAAACCAATGCGAAACTGTCGCCTTCAGTATAGATTTAATAAGTTTTTTTACGATACAACCGGGCTTGCCGATCATTGGCAGGTCCGGTTTCATTTTATATCATTGGAATAAATTAAATTCTTTCAAATTTCTCATACCTGTTTGAAAGATCGAAAAAGTCGTTGGTTTCTTTGAAGGTGATTTGCGATGTGCGGAATATCATATCGGCATGTCGCAGGATGTCGTCTTTATCTGATTTTTTGGAAGCAAAACCATAAATAACAAAAAGTGCTTCCATCAGCCTGATCATCACCGAAGGACTGGGAGCTCCGTATTGCCTGATTTGATTGAAGGAGGCATCCAGCAACCCTGAAAAGGTAAAGGGTCTGATGGTTAATCTGAGTACACCCTCCGTGTCGTATTTTTCAGGTTTCGGGAAATGAGCTTTGGTTAAATAGCACATCGCAGAGGTAAGTTTATCGATTCCGGTAATAGCAGTGAAAGGATCATTAATACCCGGTGACAGAGCCCGGCAGGCAATCTCCACAATTTGATTTATGGCAAACTCAGGGTCTTTGATTGGGGTTCTTCTTTTCCCCAAAATAAAATTTTTATAAATGTTTTGCAGCAAATTGTCCCTGGGTGGTTCAGCAGCATAATATGTGGCCAGAACAGAATCTTTAACAACGTAATCCCCCGGACGACAGTGAAGCTTTACATAAAAATCATTTTTTTGTGCCAACTCAATCAGACCATAAGTATTGGTGGTTTGAAGATATCCATCAGCATGACTATGCAGCGGAATCCCTTTTATGTTTATTGTAAAAGATTGCGGTTCTGTTCGACCGGGCTCAGGTTTATTTTGCTCCGATTCCTCGGGGAAAAGCTTTCTGAGTGATTTATTGAGATTGTTGGCAGTTGTTGAAATGATATGGTCTGCCTGAATACTAACAGAAATGTGATGAATGAAAATAACCAGCAAAATGATACTGCAAACAGAAATTGCCAGGCTAAACAAAATGGCCAAATGGGGAATGAATTGTACTTCCGCTTCTGTTCCCTTCACCGTTTGGAGAACCAGGAGGCTATACATAAATGTGGCGATGTAGGTTCCCAACACCGTTTGATTAAGACGGTCGTACATGAAATTTCTGACCAGTCGCGGTCCGAACTGAGATGAAGCCAGCGATAAGGCCACCAGTGTGATAGAGAATACAATACTGGCAGCACCCAGCATGGCAGCGGAAATCGTCGATAAAATGCTTCGCGCAGATTCAGCACTACCCGTATAGAGATATAAAAAAAATCCTTGCGGTTTATAATCCACCAGGCTATCGATATAAGTTAACAACCCCGACAAACCAATAGCAGAAATAACAATAATCAGCGGCACAAACCAGAAACTGGTTCGCAACAACTCAAGGATGTATGTAATTTTAGCTTTCATTAAAGCGGCTCCTTTGTATCTACCAATAAAACAACCAGATGATTTAAATGTTGGGAAAAGCTTGTAGGCCACAGCTCATGTGGGATTTATTTTGTCTAGTTTATCTGTAGGGAAAGCAAAAAAGCCAACTAAAACGCGAAACATTTTTGAGAAGCCGGTTGTGTTGAATCTTTTGCGGAATTAAACCGAACCCTGGGTAGTAAAAATAAACCTGGAAGTGGTTCTATGACGTGGTTATTTTTAAAAACAAACCCATGAATTTGTGGCAGAATAATAACATCGAAAATGGGATAGAAGATTGCCATTCTTTTTGGGCAACTAAATGTTAATTTAGTAGTACTATTTTGCAATTACATAATCCTTTACAGGGATTGTGATTAAGAACCTATATGCAGAATCGACCTCATTCAAGGGTTGAAACTCCAGTTTCCCTTTCAGGTAATCAATCCTGGATTGAATGCTTTTTAAACCGATTGATTTTTTACTGAGTTCCTTTTCAAAGTCAAACCCAACGCCGTCGTCCTTATAAGTGATGATGAGTGAGTCATCACCATAATCAAGGGTCATATCAATTGATTTAGCTTTTGCATGTTTCATCGTATTGTTGACCAATTCCTGGACCAACCTGTATATCATGGTTTCTTTCGACTTTGGAAGGTTTATGGGTTCTCCGGTAATGAAGAAATCAGCATAAATACCAGGAAGCTTGTCAACGTTATCGAATAATTCAGCTAATGCATCTGTCAGTCCATAGAGATTTAAGGCTGTTGGCATTAAATTCCGGGCAATATTGTGAACATCGATACTGGCATTTTTAACCAAATCCTGCGCTTTTTCCAACAATTCCCTGTCATCACTATCAAGCCTTTTTATGCTGCTGCTAAACAAATTCGCCGTCGAAAGCATCACACCAACGCCATCATGCAACTCTTTTGAAATGCGTTGTTGTTCATTTTCCTGGCCTTCCAGCAAGGCCTGTGCTGATATCAGTTTCTTTTCCTCTTCGGCAATCAGTTTGTTTTTCCTGATCCTGAGTTTAAAATAAACGATCGAAAAGAAAGTAATCAGGACGAATACACCTATACCTGCAAGGTACATGTTTTTTCGGTTCGATTCATTTCTGAGTTCCAGATCCTTTTGTAGGTTTTGATTTTCAAGACTTAAAATTCTTGATTCATTTTTTTCTTTTTCATACTTGAGTTCCAGGTCTGCAATGATTTTGGCTTTTTCAAGGTTGAAAATTGAGTCTTTAAGTGCAATGTATTTTGTTTGATTTTCAATTGCTTTTGCGTTATTACCATATTCAAGATAAAGCTGAGTGAGATTCCTGAAAATAGTTAGCTGTTCATCCATGGCATTTATATCATCAGATAATTTCATACTTGAGTCGTAATAACTGATGGATTTTCTATAATTGCCCAATTTATTGTGTATTACAGCAATATTTATGTATGCTTTTAAGATTCCACTCTTTAACTGAATATCTTCGAAGAGTTGTTTCGCTGAATTGTATTTATCGAGTGCTTGAATAAACTCATTCTGTCTTTCATAGATATTGCCTATGCTTAAAATTATCCATGCCTGGCCAGACACTGAATTTAGTTGCCTGTATTTTGTTAAGGCTTTATTTAAATAAATTAATGCAGAATCAAATTTCGACTCAAATACAAAAGTGTTACCCAGCTTATTACAAGCCAGCGCATAATTTGTTCCATCGTCATCAATAATATCCAAACATTGAAAGAAGTATTTTTTTGCTTTAACATAATCTTGAAGTTCGAGATATACTTGCCCTATGTTTAGCATTCCTGTTATTAAGCCAACATGATAGTTAAGATTTTCCGATATCTTAACTAACCTTAAATAATAAAATAGAGAACTATCGTATTGCGATAAACTTCGGGCAACTATGCCTAAGTAATTGTAGGTTTTCGCAAGACCAACAGAATCATTGGTAAGCTGAAATAATTTTAAGCTTTCTTTGTGTTGATCATATGCAGATGCTAAAAAACCTTTTCTTCTAAGCAAACTTCCATACATATTATGAGAATTGGCCAATCCCTGATGAACATTAAGTTTTCTATAGAAAATTGTTGAAATACTTATGAAATACTTTGCAGAATCAAACTGATCTTCTTTTTTATAAATAATGCTTAATTGTAACGCTGCATCTGCAATTCCTTTCTCATATTGAATTAAATTGGATATCTTAAAGGCATTTTGGTATAGCCAGGAGGCTGAATCGACATTCTCTTTATTTAGTTGGTTGCCATGACTAATTAGCCTGTTTACGTAAGATGTATCAAGATTATTATCATAGGATAATCGATGAACTGTCGGATTCGTATCTGTCGCAAATGAAAAAGTACCCTGATTTAACAAGATAGTTAAGGTGACTAAAATAATGGGTCGCATATAAATAAAACGCTTCATAAAGAGCGAGGTTTCGCAACCCTAAAAGTATAAAGTTTTTTTAATCAATTTCAGCATCATTTGAACCACTAACAG
>JAGQVF010000116.1 GCA_020438135.1 Bacteroidales bacterium
ATTCTATCTGGTTTGGTGGCAAACCGATATCCACCCGGTCGCCTCCATGGGGATTCATCATTGCATCTCCTTCTTCACCTTCGAACAGGGAATTGATGCCCAAACACAACACCACAGCATCTGCGCGTCCTGCCTGCCAGAAACCGGTAAAAAGCGAATCATTGTGAAACATCACACCCTGGTTGTATTCGACAACTGCCCCGGGATCAGCCCGGTCAACCATTCCTTCAAGGATGGTTGTAAGTTGACCCGAATAGCCGGTATAATTACCAACCAAACAATTCACATCCATGGCCGTCGGACCTGCAACCAGGATGGTTTTCGTTGATTTTTTATCCAGGGGTAAAACATGCTTTCTATTCTTCAAAAGGACAATCGATTTGGCAGCGGTTTCGTATGCAAGCTTTTGATGTGCTTCGTTGTTGATCACGTCCGGGGAAATATCTGCATAAGGTCCATACCCTTCCGGATCAAACAAACCGAGTTTAAAGCGGGTTTGGAGCATTGGTCTTACAATGGAATCGATGGTTGCTTCAGAAATAAGTCCTTTCTCAACGGCTTCCGGCAGAAATTGGTACAGGTAACCGCAATTCAGGTTTACGCCGGCTTTGGCCGCCATGGCCGCTGCTTCTACTTGTGTTTCCACCACTTTGTGACGCAGCCAGAAATCATCCAGCGCCCAACAGTCGGAAACGATGTGCCCGCCAAATCCCCACTCTTTTCGTAAAATATCATTCAGCAAATATTCACTTCCGCAGCAAGGTTTATCATAGGTTCTGTTGTATGCACACATCACCGCTTCAACTTGTCCTTCTTCAACAAGCGCTTCAAAACCCGGCAGGTAGGTCTCCCGGAAATCCCGCTCCGATGGCTCTGCATTAAAATGGTGCCGGATCTTTTCGGGTCCGCTGTGCACCACATAATGTTTGGCGCAGGCCGAAGCTTTCAGATATTTCGGATCATCTCCCTGCAGCCCTTTCACAAAGGCAATTCCCATCTGTGAAGTGAGATAAGGATCTTCGCCGTAAGTCTCCTGTCCCCTGCCCCATCTCGGATCACGAAAGATATTGATATTGGGTGTCCAGAAGGACAGTCCAACATATTGTTCGCGGTTGCCCATCCTGATTGCTGCTTGGTGTTTGGCCCGAGCCTCATCCGAAATGGCAGTCGATACCCGGAAGATCAGGTCTTCATCAAAGGTGGCTGCCATTCCGATGGCCTGTGGGAAAACGGTGGCATTGCCGGCCCTTCCCACGCCATGCAAACATTCGTTCCACCAGTTGTATTGCGGAATTCCGAGCCTTTCAATGGCCTGACTGTTGTACAACATCAACGAAGCTTTTTCTTCGATTGTAAGCCTGTGAACCAGATCATTTATCCGTTCTTCGAAAGTTAAGCCAGGATTTTGAAAAGGAAAATCGTAAACGGTTTCTTGTTTTTGATTTTCACAACCGGAGAAAATAATGAGAATAATAAAAACCGCAGGGATAAAAAGGTATTTCATGAATCTACTTTTTGTTTTTATACAGATCGATTTTACTGTCCAGAGAAACTGCCACCACTGTGATGTATTGATCCACAACATCTTCAGGCAGATCGATAAAAAGCAAACCCGGCACTTCACTCCACCACGCTTTCATTTTAATATCATAGCTGAGGCTTGTTCCCTGCCCCACAACCCAAATGCTGTTAATCTTGTTTTTCAGACCTTTAACCATCAGCGGACCATTGGGCTTGCCATCGACAAAAAGATAGAGGGTTTTTTCATCCCCGGAAAGGGTGCTCGGACCCGCATAATATTCCCGTGGAATTCCGGCTTTTGTCCCGAATATGGCCGGTTCATGTTTTTTTGTCCAGGTTCCCAGTTCCTGTAAAATATTTACCTGTTCATCGGGGATGCTGCCGTCGGCTTTCGGACCGATGTCGAGCAGCAGGTTTCCGCCAAGCGAGATCACATCGCTAAAAATCCGGATCACATGGTATGGTGTTTTATAATTTTGGTCGTTGCCCTGGTAACCCCACGAATCGTTCATCGTCATGCAGAGTTCCCAGTATTTATCATCGGGTTGATAAACAGGCAATCCCTGTTCCGGGGTGGCATAATCACCGTAGCCCTGCAAACGGCTGTTGATGATCACTTCAGGATTGTGGTCGAGCAACATCTCCCTGATCTCCCCGGCATGCCATTTTTCGGCAGGTTGCTCCCAATCTCCGTCGAACCAAAACAAATCCGGATGATAATTATCCTGCAACTCTTCAATCTGACCGAAATTAAATTTCACAAATTTTTCCCACCTCACTGAATCGTTTTCATACCGTTTTTGATCCCTTGTGAAATTTGGATAATCGGGATGCGACCAGTCGAGCAGGCTGTAATAGAGGCCAACTTTGATATCGTTTTTCCTTAGTTCCTCCACAAAGGGTTGAAGTAGATCACGCTGTGCCGGGGTTTTCTTCACCACATTCAGATC
>JAGQVF010000117.1 GCA_020438135.1 Bacteroidales bacterium
GGTACTGATGAAAACACCAGGTCGTCCATGTAATATGTTGGGGTTTCTCCTGTAGGTCCGCCGGCAAATACATCCATTCCGCCGAGCTGCAGGGTTCCGCTCTGGCTGGTTGATTGCCAACTGAAGGGCCATTCATAAATCAGGTTTCCATCAATATAAAGCTGGGTCCAGTCGGCATCCAGATCGATAACGTTTACGATATCTACCCAGGTATCGGGATCGTAATCGAATCCGGCCACCTGAGCACTACCTGCATCAAGATAACCTGATCCTGTGGCGCCGAAATAAACTTCATATGCCCACTCAACACCGGGTGCTTCAAAGTGCTGGATGTTATAATACCCTGCAAATCCACTGGGGATGTAATATTTGAATGACAACTCATATTTGCCAACGGTTTTATTCCCCATTTTCAGAATGGCATCAGTAACACCGTCAACCTTAATGGATTGGTTGCCACTGCTGGCTTGTTCGTCGCTAACGATGGCATCTTCAGTTCCGCCGGGGGCCCCACTCCAGGTGTCCCACCAATCGGGATTTTCAACGGCGATATAATCGCCTACACTGTACGACTCAAAATCGTCCTCGTAAATAATTTGTGAAATAACGGCAGAAAAGCTAAATGCAACGGCCGCAAATAATAGTAAATACTTTTTCATGATCATTAAATTTTGTTATTAATAAATGGATTCTCGTAATTCATTACCAACAAAAATACCCACATTATCAATATAAAGCAATGTTTTGCAGCTTTTTTTATTTTTTTTAACGAATGGCACCGGACATGTTTGGTGCCATCCGGTAAACTACAAATCAAACTTACGAAGGAGGAGTGGTGTAGATATGGTATTGCTCTGATTGAGTGCTCTGTCGAGGATGTATAACTCAAGGTAAATGGTGTCGAAAGCCGAGGACGGATCATAAATGATGAGGGTATCCTCAATTTCACCACGAATCGACTTATCATTTCCGTCAGGTGTAAGAATAGGAATACGTTGGTTAAGGGTCAGGGGTGGATCAATTTCAACTGAATCTCCGTTCTGTATTTCATACAATGTTATGAAAAGATTGTAATCATATGGAGGCTCCTGCTCGTATTGCTCAAGACCGATATCGCCATCACCGTCTTTAAACGAAAATTTTAAGACACCTTGCTCCACAATTCCGGTTTCCCTGTTTACCAATGATAAAAACTCCTCGTATTTTATTTCGGGCACAATGGGGTACTCTTCTTCTTTCAGGCACGAAACCGATAAAAAAAGAATAAAAACGAAGTGTGTTATATGAAGGAATTTGTTACTTTTCATTTTTTTACGCAGGTAAAAATAACATAAATTGCCGGATAATCAATAAATGGATATATTTTTACCAACTATCAAATTTTTCAATGGATTCCAACGATTTAGAAAATATCATTTTTAACATCAGAACCGATACCGAATTTAACGATATCGCCCTTGAAATATTTCGATTCCAGTACAATTCGAATAAAATTTACAGAGCGTTTGTTGACAATCTGGAAAAAGATTACCGTTCAATTGATCACTTCACACAAATTCCATTTTTACCTGTTGAATTCTTTAAATCACACAAGGTTTACGCGTGTCCGAACCCGCCGGTTAAAATATTTGAAAGCAGCGGAACAACCGGCATGGAAACCAGCAAGCATCACATTGCCGACATCAGTTTGTATGAGAAAAGCTTTACATTGGGTTTCAGGCAATTTTATGGAAGTGCGAGCGATTTTGTAATACTTGCCCTGTTGCCCTCTTATCTCGAAAGAGGCAATTCATCTTTGGTGTTTATGATCGACCGGTTGATCAGCGAAAGTGGTTCCGGCGTGAGTGGATTTTATCTTACGCATACGGAGGAAATGCTAGAAATTGTAAACCACTCCGATCAAAATATTTTGCTAGTGGGTGTCTCGTTTGCATTGCTCGACCTTGCTGAATCGGGAATGATACAGTCACATCATGGCCGGCTAACCGTGATGGAGACCGGAGGCATGAAAGGTCGTCGCAGTGAAATTGTTCGTGAAGAACTTCATCAGCGCTTGAAAAAAGGGTTGCACACGTCATCGATCCATTCGGAATATGGCATGACAGAACTTTTATCTCAGGCCTATTCAAAAGGTAAAGGTATTTTTGCAACACCTCCATGGATGAAAATTTTGATACGCGACACCAATGATCCGCTATCGCTTACTGAAACCGGGAAAACAGGCGGCATCAATATCATCGATCTGGCGAACCTTTATTCGTGTAGTTTTATTGCGACAAAAGACCTTGGGAAATTGCATCAGAACGGAACATTCGAAGTATCCGGAAGATTCGACAACAGCGATATCCGTGGTTGTAACCTGCTGGTCGAATAGAGACAATCAATATTTCACAGCTTCGTGTATTTTTTCTGAATCGTTAAATGGGGAATTCACCAGGGTACTGACCGGATAGGCAGTCATCAGGTTTTCATCATAGGGTTTTAATAATGGCAGCAAATCCTTTGGATCTGTGTTTCCCAGCCATTTTTGTTCGTCTTCGGGGCGCAAGATAACCGGCATACGATCATGAATATTTTGCATCAGTTTATTGGGTGAAGTGGTAAGAATTGAAAAGGTGTTTATCAATTCACCCTCCGGTGATTTCCAGGTTTCCCAAATCCCCGCCATAGCAAATAAAGATTCATCCTTCAAAAGGATGCGGTAAGGAATTTTTTCTTTTGGGGATAACCGTTTCCATTCATAAAAACTATCAGCCGGAACGAGGCATCGTTTTTTATTAAAAGCGTTTCTGAAAGCCGGTTTTTCAGCGATGGTCTCCGATTTGGAATTGATCATTCGATTGCCGATCTTCGGATCTTTAGCCCAAAACGGCACCAGGCCCCACTTCATAAATGAAAGTTTCCCGGGATTTGCATTGCTGATGATTCCAAGATTTTGGGAGGGCGCACTGTTATATCTCGGTTTATAAGTACTATCAACCTTCACATCAAACCTGTCTTCAATAATCTTTGCCAAAGGTGAAAATGAAAAGCGTCCACACATGATAAACAGTATTAAAAATGGAGTTTGTGATAATCGAATTTCTGGTTATCAGTAAAATGTTTGATCTTTTTGGCAATCCGGATAAATATCTGCAAATCGCGAAGAGCAAACCATTTAATGGCAGCATTATCACCACGGGCGGCTTCGGCCAGTCGCTTCAAAATGATAAAATTGTATTTACTGAGCCAGGCATATGCTTTCTGATCATTCACGATGGCCATATCAAGTGCAGCGTAGTGCGGATAACCATTTTTCATCAGCCACTGAAAAGCTTCCTCACTGCCCCTGATAGCTTTTGAAAGTGCCGCCAGTTCAGGATATCCATTCTTCAGCAACCACATAAAAATTTTATCATTCCCATCGATTGCCTCACCAAAGGCTAATAAAATTTTCGCCGGGTAGTCCGTAATTTGTGTTTTCAAATCAGTCAGTTTTTGTGCATTAAATTAGTTTAAAAAATAGCAATAGCTGCTATAGTAAAACATCATCCATATACCTTTGTTTGAATCCCTTTGTTATTCACTTTTTTAGCAATTAACGCAAGTTCTTCCAAAGGAATCTTTTCGATACCCCGGGCAGCGGTATCCCGTTCAATCGGATAGATCATAACATATTTTGGCTGAATTTCAATAAGGACATTAATCCACTCCTCCACTTCGGCATGGGTAGTATTGTCGATGAACCCGCCATTTACTTCACCTCTCATAAATAGCGTTTGAATTACCTGGTTTCCGTTAAAACGGGAAATATTTTCAATGATCGATTGCAATGACAAACCTGCAGGAGGCCTGTTAATTAACCGGAATGTTTTTTCGACTGCTGAATCGAGTTTCAACACATTGTTATCAACTTTGTTGAGGGCATCAAAAACAGTTGATTTATGAAGCAGTGACGAATTGGATAAAACCGTAACTTCAGCCGACCGAACATATTTGTTCCGCAATTTAATGGTATCGTCTATAATCCCTGCAAATTCAGGGTGAATGGTAGGCTCTCCGTTTCCGGCAAAGGTAAGGTTATCGGGCTTTTCCCCTTTTTTTATCATGTGAATGAGGCGGGTTTCCAAAGCATCATAAACCGATTGCCGGGAAGGCAGTTTGCTTTTCTTTTCCTGTTGTTTGCTCCAACCGCACTCGCAATAAATGCAATCGAATGTGCAGTATTTATAATCCGCCGGCAACAGATTAACACCGAGGGATACACCGAATCTCCTGCTCTTTACAGGACCGAACACAATATCATTGAAAAGGATGGTCATGCAACAATTTTAGGATTGCAAAAATAGTTTTCTCACACAAACGTTTAAAATCCGGTTAAAATAATACTTAACGCAACAAATGCAGATAAATTGACTATTTTGATCCGGGATGATGAATTTCTTTTAATTTTGACAATTGAAGCAGGCAGTTGATGAGTACACTTGATGAGATTAAAAAACCGGTAGCAGACCACCTGGGAATTTTTGAGAAGAAATTCAGGAGCTCGATGAAAAGCTCTGTCCCTCTCCTCGACATAATAACGCGCTATATTATCAAACGAAAAGGCAAACAAATGCGGCCCCTGTTCGTTTTTTTGAGCGCCGGACTCAACGGTAACATCAATGATTCAACCTATGTTGCAGCATCGCTGATAGAATTGTTACACACTGCAACCCTTGTTCATGATGATGTGGTGGACGATTCGAATGAACGCCGTGGTTTTTTTTCGATCAATGCGCTTTGGAAAAACAAAGTTGCTGTTCTGGTGGGTGATTTTCTTCTTTCTAAAGGTTTGCTTCTCGCTCTCGACAATAACGAATTTCAATTGCTGAAGATCGTGTCGAATGCCACCAGGGAGATGAGTGAGGGTGAACTGTTGCAGATCGAAAAAGCAAGAAAACTCGACATCGACGAATCGATCTATTTTGAGATCATCCGTAAAAAGACCGCCTCCCTGATCGCATCCTGCTGCGCTTCGGGAGCTGCTTCTGTGGGTAGCCCGGAAGCATCCGTCGACCGCATGCGGCAGTTTGGCGAAAAAGTGGGAATCGCTTTTCAGATCAAGGATGATCTGTTTGATTACGAACAGTCGAATAAAACCGGCAAACCTCACGGGATTGACATCAAAGAACAGAAAATGACCCTACCGTTGATCTACCTGCTGAATAACCTCGGGCGAAGCGAAAAGAGAAAGATCGTAAATATTATTAAAAATCACAATACCAATCCCGATAAGGTTAAATATGTGATCAACCAGGTAAATCAAAGTGGTGGGATTGATTATGCCAGGAACAAAATGGCAACCTACAGAAACGAAGCCCTCGACATTCTGAACGAATTTCCTGATTCAGAAACCAAATCGGCACTTATTCAATTGGTTGATTTTACGATAGAACGAAAAAAATAGTAAAGACGCCCATTTACCTGTCGATTAATTCAAGAATTTCCTCAATATGCTTTCGGTCGTTTGACAGACGTGGAACCTTATGTTGTCCACCCAGTTTGTTTTTAGCTTTGAGCCAGTTGTAGAAAGTTTTGGAGGGAACGGAACGGACAACCGGAGGCCGGAGAACCATGTTGTGATACCTCTTGGCTTCATAATCCGAATTTAATGATTTTAAAGCATTATCGAGAGTTTCGGCAAAATATTCAAGATTTTCAGGTGGATTTTCAAATTCGATCAACCACTCATGTGAGGCATTTTCACCCGATGCAAAATATACCGGAGCTGCCGTAAATTCCGCAATTTCTGAATGACACTTCGAACAGGCTACTGACAAAGCTTTGATGGCATTGTCTTCGATTAATTCTTCACCCACAGCATTGATAAACGTTTTGGTTCGCCCGGTAATCTTCACCCGGTAAGGATCAATTGAAGTAAACCGTATGGTATCACCGATCAGGTAGCGCCATAAACCGGCATTTGTAGAAATTACCAGGGCATAGTTAACACCTGTTTCAACCTCATCGAGGAAAAGGGTTTTAGGATGTTCCTGATCCAGTTGATCCATTGGCATAAACTCGTAATAAATTCCGTAATCCAACATGAGTAAGAGTTCGCTTGAACCGGTCCGGTCCTGTAAACCGAAAAACCCTTCGGAAGCATTATAGGTTTCCATATAATTCATCGATTCCGGTGGAATGATCTCATCAAATTGCGACCTGTAGGGCGAAAAATTTACACCACCATGAAAAAACACCTCCAGGTTTGGCCACACCTCCATGATGTTTTTTTTGCCGGTGAGCTCAAGTATTCGTCTGAGAAGTAACAATGTCCAGGACGGAACACCCAGGATGTTGGTTACATCATGATTGATGGTGGATGTGGCCATTACCTCGATCTTTTCCTCCCATTTATCCATCAGCGCTACCGATTTTTTCGGCACCCTGATAAACTCAGCCCAATAGGGTAAATTTTGAACGATCAGTGCGGATAAATCTCCATCGTAATAATTTTCATTGTTGATCTCGGTGATGTTGTGGCTGCCTCCCATTGCCAGGCCGCGACCGTCGAAAATAAGGGTATCGGGGTAATTGTTGCAATACATCGAAAGCATGTCTTTCCCACCTTTGAAATGGCATTCTTCAAGCGCCTCCTGGCTAACAGGGATGAATTTGCTCCTTTCGGATGTGGTTCCGGATGATTTTGCAAAAAGTTTGATTTCCGTATTCCACAGGATATTTTGTTCGCCTTTTCTCAACCTGTCGATATAAGGCTTTAACGATTCATAATCATTTACGGGAACTCTTTCGCGAAAGGTTTCCCTTGATTGGATGGAAGAATAATCGAATTTTTTTCCCCATTCGGTATTCGCCGCATTGTTTATGAGTTTGTTAAACCACTCCAGTTGAACTTCATGCGGATATTTCATGAACAATTCAATCTGGTGAAACCGCTTTTTCATCAACCACGACAATACAGAATTAATAAGGGCCATATCAGATGGGATTAGTTCTTTTTTGATCTGCAAATTTACAAACATAACCCTGATGATGAGGGTTTGTTTGTGTATGTTTCAAATCTTTATTTTTGTATGGTGAAAAAAATGGTATTATATATTTTTGGCAGATGATCGCTTTTCCAAATTGCAAAATAAACCTGGGTATGTCGGTTTTACGCAGGTTATCCGATGGAATGCATGCCGTCGAAACCATCATGTTTCCTATGGGAATAAGAGATGTGCTGGAGATCATCCCGGCAAAAGACAAAGGAATATCCTTTGAAATGAGCGGTTTGAATATCAGTGGCGACCGCAAAGGCAACCTTGTGATGCGAGCTTGTGAACTGCTGGCTTCAAAATATCCGCTCAGCGGAATAAACATTCATCTTCACAAGGCTATACCTGCCGGTGCCGGACTGGGAGGTGGATCGTCGGATGCCGCTTTTGCATTATCGCTTTGCAATGCTATCTTTAACCTTAACATCGAAATGGAGGAAATGGAAGATCTTGCTGCCCAGCTTGGAAGTGATTGCCCATTTTTTATTAAAAATGAACCGGCTTTTGCTACGGGAACCGGAAACAAATTATCACGCATCAGCCTCGATCTTTCTGCTTACCATGTTGTAATGGTTAAACCCGATATTCACATCAACACTTCCGAAGCTTATAGTTGGATTATTCCCAGCGAAAAAAAACGTAGTCTGACAGAGATCATTTCCGGGCCTGTTGAATCCTGGAAATACCATTTGGTCAATGATTTTGAAGAACCGGTATTTGAGAGATTTCCGGAAATCAGACTAATAAAAGAAAAGCTATATGAATCAGGAGCGATTTATGCCAGCATGACCGGCAGTGGTTCAGGGGTTTATGGTATTTTTAAAAACAGTCCACCAGAAGATATCCGTTTCGAGGGTAGTTTTATGTGGAAGGGCAGGTTGTAATTACTTGGGCGCCTTTCGGATAAGCACAGCAGCAATCAAACTATAGATAAAATTGGGTATCCAAACAGCAACCCATGGCGAAAGGCTTCCGCGTGTTGCAAACACAGTAGTTACCTGCGAAAATAAAATGTAGGAGAATGTGAGGCCCAGCCCTAAACCCAGGTGCATACCAATACCCCCCCGCACTTTGCGGCTGGAAATCGATACACCGATAATGGTAAGAATTATAGTAGCAAAAGGATCGGCTATTCGTTTGTGTTTTTCAACTTCGTATTCTTTGATCAGCTTCGATCCTTTCAATCGTTCTTTTTCGATAAATTGACGGAGTTCGATAAAGTTCATGGTTTTCATGTCATCCAGAATGAAAGTAAATTCATCCGGTTTCATATTTAATACAGTATCGAGTCTTTCTCCCCGTTCGAGCGTCTCTTTATACCCATCAAATTTACGAATGAAATAATCGCGGATACTCCAGCTTTCGCTAACACTGTCCCAAACTATCCGGGTGGCGTTCAGTTTATAGACCAGGTTGTTACCTTGGTAATTCTCCATGGAGAATTTATATCCTGTGTTCATGAAATTGTTGTAGCTGTCCATATAAACAAATTGCCCCGGCCTGATCTGCATATGAATATTACGATCCACATTTCTGTATGGGTTTTTCAGGTATGCCTTTTCGAAGGCGATCATTTTCACATTGGTCTTCGGTATAAGGAAATTGGCCAGGTAAAACGACATCAATCCCAGGAAAATAGCAGAGATGAAATAAGGCACTAAAAACCGCCTGAAACTGATGCCACTGCTGAGGATGGCGACAATTTCGCTGTTGGAGGCCATTTTCGAAGTAAAAAAGATTACCGCAATAAATGTGAAAAGATAACTAAACAGATTAACAAAATATGGAATGAAATTCAGGTAATACACAAAGATGATCTCATACAGGGTAGCCTGCTTTTCAAGGTATTCATCGATTTTTTCTGATACATCAAAAACGATCACAATCAGGATCAGCAGGGAAATGGCGAAGAAGAACGTTCCCAGGAATTTTTTGATGATGTATATATCGAGTTTTTTCAAATGTGCTGTTTCATATAAGATACTGCCCCAAGCCGGGATAAGACTTTATAACCGATGCGACACCTTATTTATTATACCGTTCTTCCAATCATCATAATCACCCTCAGCAATGTGTTTCCGGGCTTTCTGCATCATATCCATGTAAAACCGGAGATTATGCAGACTGGCGATCATTCCGGCCAGCATCTCCTGTGCATGAAACAAATGTCGCAAATAAGCTTTTGAATATTCTTGATCAACAAACGATTTTCCGTTTTCATCAAGGATTGAAAAATCATTTTTCCATTTTTCATTTTTAATATTGATCACACCGTCCCATGTGTAAAGCAATCCATGACGCGCATTTCGTGTAGGCAAAACACAATCAAACATATCAACGCCCAAAGCGATGCTTTCCAGAATATTCGCCGGTGTTCCGACGCCCATCAGGTAACGCGGTTTTTCCTTCGGAAGAATACCACATACCAATTCAGTCATTTCATACATCATTTCATGCGGCTCGCCTACCGAAAGTCCACCGATAGCATTTCCGGAAGCACCCTTTGATGCAATTTCTTCTGCGCTTATTTTTCGGAGATCGCGATACACACTTCCCTGTACAATCGGAAATAACGATTGATAATGATCATAAACCGGTTCAGTATTTGCAAAATGAACAAGGCATCTGTTAAGCCAGCGATGAGTCAAATCCAACGATTTTTCAGCATATGCATACTCACATGGATAAGGAGTACATTCATCGAAAGCCATCATGATATCGGCACCGATAATTCGCTGAATATCCATCACATGCTCAGGTGTAAATGTATGTTTGGAACCGTCGATATGCGAATTAAAAATTACACCATCGGGAGTTAGTTTCCGGGTATTAGCAAGAGAATATACCTGGTAGCCGCCACTGTCAGTTAAAATGGGCCGGTCCCATCCATTAAATTTATGCAATCCGCCAGCACCCCTGATCACATCAAGCCCCGGTCGAAGATACAAATGATACGTATTTCCGAGAATGATCGAAGCGTTTATATCCTTTTTGAGTTCTTTGATATGGATTGCTTTGACTGCCCCTGCTGTTCCCACGGGCATAAAAACGGGTGTTTTAATCTTTCCATGTGCAGTGCTGATCTCCCCTGCCCGGGCCGACGATTTTTTATCAAAACTTTCAATGGTAAACTGCAGCATAGTAGCAAAAAAGCCTGTTGAAAAAATTTTAATTACAGGGCGGCAAAGATAGTCCTTATTCTGATAGAATGGATAAATTTGCAACACTAACAAAAACGCATAAATACTTGGAAAACCCCCAAATCTCATTGCTTTGGATATTTTCACTCCTGTTTATAACCTCGGCGGTTATTCAATTGATTTATTACTGGGTGGTTTTCAGCAAATTTGCATTTTATAAACCTTCAATCTACCCGCAAACTTCCGTCCCCGTTTCGGTGGTGATATCTGCCAAAAACGAATACCCTAATCTGAGGACCAATCTGCCTCTGATACTTGAACAGGAATATGCCAGCTTTGAAGTAGTAGTGGTAAATGATGCATCTGACGATGAAACCATTTTTTTACTGGAAGATCTGAAACGAGCTTATTCTCATTTAAAAGTTGTTAACATCGAAAAAGACCTCAACTTTTTTAAGGGCAAAAAATTTCCACTTGCATTGGGAATCAAATCAGCCACCTACGAAAATCTGCTGCTTACGGATGCCGATTGCAAACCGGCTTCAAAGTATTGGATTTGTGAAATGGCAAAAGGATTTAGCAAGGATAATGAGGTTGTGTTGGGTTATGGAAAACTGGCCTCAGCAAGGGGTTGGCTAAACAAAATTATTCGATACGAAACGGTTTTTACTGCCTTGCAATATTTCTCGCTTGCGATGTGGGGTATGCCTTATATGGGTGTAGGCAGAAACCTTGCATATAAAAAAACATTGTTTTTAAAGAATAAGGGTTTTATAGCTCATTATAAAGTTTCTTCCGGCGACGATGATCTTTTTATCAACAAGGTGGCACATAAAAAAAATACCTCCATCGTAATTTCACCTGAAAGTTTTACCATTTCACCTGCCAAAAAAACATGGAGTGAATGGTGGCGACAAAAACGAAGACATCTCTCCACAGGAAACTATTATAAATTGAAACACAAATTCATACTTGGAACATATAGCACCAGTTTATTTGGGTTTTATTTTTTACTGATCATACTTTTATCAGCTAAATATATGGTGTTGTTCAGCCTTGGAATTTTACTGCTCAGAACACTAAGCCAGTATTTAATTTTTTATAAAACATGCAGAAAGTTCAGCGAAAAAAAATTATTAGTATTTTCGCCGTTGATTGAAATATTACTGGCCCTCATATATCCGGTAATGGTTATCAGTAACCTGGTCTTTAAAGAAAGCAGATGGAAGTGACGTCACATTTAACGGAAAAAGCTCTTAGGGATTACAAACTGGTTCAACGTGCAATCGACGATGGCGATCAGCAAGCCTATGCCGATCTGATGAAAAACTATCGCGATTCGCTTTATTTCATGCTGTTGAAAATGACCAATAATCCGCATGACGCTGAGGATCTCACGATCGAGGCATTTGGCAAAGCGTTTAAAAAATTGCACCAATACACACCCGACTACGCTTTTAGTACATGGCTTTTCAAAATTGCATCCAACAATTGTATCGATTTCATCCGTAAGAAGAAAAAATACACCTTCAGCATTGATCAGAATTATAACGACGACGATAAAGGAACTGAACTGGCCAGTAAAATTCCTGCTGAAACCTTAGATCCTGAAGAAGAACTTGTGAAACAACAAAAGATCAAACTGATGCGCGAGGTGGTTGAAAGGCTGAAACCCCATTATCGCACACTAATCGAACTCAGATATTTTAAAGAGTTTTCTTACGAAGAAATCGCCCAGGAACTTAATCTTCCGCTTGGCACCGTTAAGGCACAGCTTTTCAGGGCTCGTGAATTCCTCTACCAGATACTGAAAAATTCAAAAGATAAAATTTAAAGGCCGGACATTAAATCCGGCCTTCGCTTTTGAACAATAACAACGTTTCAAAAACTATCAGTTGTACAGCATTATTTTTTGGGTATAAGATCCCGTCGTAGTTTTAACACTTAAGAAGTATACACCCCCGGGGGCCACGATAAAGTTTGACGTGGTAAGGATAGATAAGAGAAGGATAAATGTTTTTTCATGTTATGGTAATTAGGAGGGTTAAGATCTTTTTTTTGAAAGACTTCGGAATGACCGATTGCACATTCCGAAGTCATCTTTGCCTAAAAATAGATTCCTGTGTTATAAGAAGGTGCAAAATACAAAAGTGAATGTGATTTGTCAATACCTTTTCAGTAACCGGTTGTGAATAATCAGTTTACGGTTTATATTGATAAAAATTTAATAAACTGACTAAATTAACGGATTGACCAAATTTAAGGATGCAGCCTAAAAATTTCTAAAATTGAGTTCACTGAGATTTACGGCTTATGATTTTTTTCAACATTGCCAAAACTTCCAAAATTCCAATATTCCATTATTTCAAAACGAACTCATCTGTCATAAACCGGGATTTATGTATTTTTGCGCTGAAACTGATTATTTGATATGAAAAAAATATTGATCGCTGTTTTTGTCTTTTTTGGATTTTTCACATTCGCACAAAACCACTCCATTCAAATTCAAATCAAAAACCTCCCCCCTACAGATGTGTATCTTGCTGATTTTTATGGCGATAAAAACAACATGCTCGATACTGCTTTCCCCGACACATCCGGCCTGTTTTCCTTTCAAATGAAGCAAATTTACCCGGCGGGGATGTACAGGGTTTTTCTGGATAAGGATGTTTTTTTTGATTTGATCTACAACCTTGAAGATATCAAAATTCAGTCTGAATTCGAATATTTATACGATAGCCTGAAGGTTTTAAAGTCGGAGGAAAATAAGATCTACTACACCTACCTGAAAGCGGGAAACGCTTACCAGCGAAAGTTTGATCTGCTGGCTCCCCTGGTCACCTACTTTCCGCAAAATGATAGTTTTTACACACAGGCACGAGATAAATACATCCGGGTGCAAAAAAACTACATCGCACTGATCAATAACCTGATTGAAAAAAACCCGGATAGCTATGCGGTGAAGGTGATCAAACGTCGGCAACCCATATACTTCGAACCGGGGATGAACGATCGGGAACGACGAGAATATGTGATCGATCATTTTTTCGACAATGTAGATTTTTCAGACGTGGATTTGATACGGAGCAATGTTTACACCACCCTTGCCATCGAATATATGTCACTTTACAGCAACCCCAATCTAAATCAGGACCAGTTGCAGGATGAGTTTATCAAAGCGGTGGATGAGATCATGCTGAACACCATGCAAAACAACCTCGTATACGAATTTGTTGTCGAATACCTGGTGGGTGGATTTGAAAGGTATCATTTCGATAAGGTGCTCGATTATATTGCTGAAAATTATGCTCCTGAACAATGTGAAAACGAAGAAAGGAAAACAGATTTGCAAACACGTTTAAAAAAATATGCAGAGCTTTCTGTGGGGAAACCGGCGCCCGACATCAACCTGCCTGATGAGCAGGGACGGATGGTAAATCTGTATGATATCGATACGAAATATACACTCGTTATTTTCTGGGCAAGTTGGTGTCCGCATTGCAATGAGATGATGCCAAAGATTAAAAACATTTATGAAAGCAGCCTCAGTTCGGATAAAATGGAGATCCTCTCTGTTTCAATAGATAATGATAATGCGGAATGGCAAAAAAACCTGAGTGAGAACAATTATCCCTGGATTGATGTTTCTGATCTGAAAGGCTGGGACAGTCCCGCTGCGATCGACTACAACATTTATGCAACACCCACCATGTTTCTCCTCGATAAAAACAAAAAAATTGTGGCCAAACCCATCACATTCGATGAATTGAAAAATGCTTTGTTTAAAGAAAATATCCTCCGGTA
>JAGQVF010000118.1:0-15771 GCA_020438135.1 Bacteroidales bacterium
GATTCGGTTTGATCGGGCCGGTCGGTGATCAGTTCCGGGGCGACATCCTGTGCATAACCATACACCGGGAAAAAGATAAGTAATATGGGAATGATCTCCTTCTTCAATTGTCTTTTTTAATGTAAATCCTGTTTGAAAAATTGTCGTTTAAAATAAGCCTGGCACCATCCACTTCAATCTCTGTCATCTTATTGTTGCTGTATTGTTTGTTTACATTTAGCTTCGAACCGACAAATATTTTATTGGAGTGGCAAAAATCAAAAAATTCTTTATCGGAACCCGATAGCCGGCTCACCATATATCTTTGATCTACCGAGGCTTCATGCAAAGGGAAACTCTTTTCATCCATGCTAATCGTTCCATCCACATTCGGGATCGGGTCGCCATGCGGATCGGTTGCCGGGTTTCCAAGATAATCATTGATCTTATCTGCGAGGAAATCGGAAGTAAGATGCTCCAGCAACTCGGCTTCGCGATGGATCTCGTGCATACTCAGTCCCAACACCTGGTGAAGGAATGTTTCCCACAACCGGTGTTTCCTTAAGATGTTCAGTGCCATTCTTTCGCCCGACTTTGAAAGTTTCAATGCTTTGTATTTTTCATATTCGATCAGTTTTTTCTGTGATAGTTTTCTGGCCATGTCGGTGGCGGCGGCATTGGTGATCCCCAGCTCCTTTGCGATAGACCCCGGCCTTGTATCCTTGCCGGCTCCAAGTTGAAAATGATAAATTGTTTTAATGAAATTTTCAGAGGCAATTGAACCTGTATTTTGCATAGCGTAAATATTTTTTTAAGCTTACTTAAATTAAAAAACAAACTTACCTGAATTTAGTTTACAATTCCAAAACTTTTTTTTGCTTGAATAGTTTTAAGACTCAACGGAATCCGGCAATAGTAAGAAAGAGGGAAAATGAAATGTATGGTATCCAGCCAAAACAACTTTGTTTCCCGGAGACACTAAGAATACTTTTGCAGCACGCGCATGGCCCGCAAGGTATTCATTCTGCCGGGTACACCTGCTTTTTCTGTTTCGAAATGCTCCTGACCGGGATGTTTGGCCTGGGTGTTCCAGGTGCCGTTTTTATTTTGCTTTTTGAGGAGAACATCCAGGGCAGGTTGCATTCTTTCATCATAAGGATGATCTGCATGTCTGAAATAGTCAAGTGCACGCAAAATGTCATATCGCCAGCGGGAAGACCACGGGAACCGCAGAAAATCTTTGTGAATGATCTTTCCGGTACGGTCTGAGAGGAACAAACGATGGATAAGGATAAATTCTTCAGCTTGTCTGCACGCCATTTTCAGTTCAGATTTTCGATACGTATACCCATTCTGAAGGTATTCATGTATGCCTTCCACGGTTGAGAGGGTCGTATGCAGCGAGCTGTGTTTAGCGCCGGAACGGTTCAGCCGGCAATTGAAACCGCCATCGGAAAGTTGCTGCGACAATATAAAATCGACAACCGAATGAAGCAACTTTTCTTCCGTTTTAAAATAGCAGGCATAATTGAGTGCCATACCATTGATGCAAACGTCGCTGTTGTTGACACTTCCTGCAGGATTCACCCCGCCATCATGACCTTTTTCGTTTTCGAGGATCATTCGTATGCTTTGCCGGATCGGCGGGTTTTCCGGTGATATACACAAATTTCGCAAATCGAGCAGTGTGTAATGACTTGAAGTCCATTTGGGTTGGTAAAACTTCATTCCCCAATGGCCGTCGGGGTGCCTTGTCGAAAGGTAGGCGGCCCCCCACCCTTGTTGTGCGATCTTTTCCTGCAAAGCTTTGTCATCTTCATGCAGCAGATCTCTTTTTACTTGATATTGAATGGATACATCACCCTGCAGGAGCCAGTTGATTATTTCGCTCATGTATTTGATAGCTCAGTGTTCAACAAAAAAAATCCGGGATCAGGATGGGGGCTGATCCACCAGCAAATTTGACTTCAAGACTTTTATGAAATACTGATTTCTCCCCTAAAAGCCGTATTCATGATAAAATTTTCTCACTTCTGTATCCAGGTCTTCAAAAGCTACATAGTGTTTTTTACAACCTTTTCTCGAGCAAAAATAAATGTGTCCGCCAACTTCCAAAACCATCTGCACCATGGGCGCATTACAATCGGGTGAATCACATTCATCATTACTACGAAGCTCTTTGTTACAATGCGGGCAGTAGAACCGTGCAATTTCACCTTCGCTCAGGTAAATATCGCTTTCGTGTTCGTAGCATCCGTAAATCGAACAGAGACGGATCGTTCCGCGGTTGTTCGAGGTTTCGAGATTCAGTTTGATGCTGGGCTTACCTTTCAACATCATTTCCTGGTTCATCAGGCTTTTGCCGCAATGCTGGCATTTTGCATTAATGGTGATCGTTTTTGGCATGGGAACCTCCTTTTTATTTTTATGAGGCCTGCGTTTTCAGCACATTTTTCCGGGTCATTTGACACAGGCGGAATGGGGCTATAAATGTAGCGAATCTCAGTTGATTTGTCAAGCTTTATTAAAGAAAGGATAATTTAATCTAAAACCACTTTTTACGGCGCATGTAGATGTACATGACAATCCCGACAACCAGCATCACCGCGAGCAGTAGCGGATAACTCCATTTCCAGGCCAGTTCAGGCATATATTGAAAGTTCATTCCATAAATACCGGCAAGAAAGGTTAACGGAATAAATATCGTTGCAATAATGGTTAAGGTTTGCATCACCTTGTTCATTTGCATTGAAATACGGCTCATATAAAACTCCATCAGGCTGGTGAGTGATTCGCGATGATTATCAAGGTGTTCAACGATTTGTTTCAGGTGGTCATACACATCATTGTAATAGTTAAAAAATGAATCATCGATAAAATCGGTTTCTCCGGTAGTGATATCACGCAGGCTATCGCGCACCGGCAAAATGATCTTTCGCAACGAAGTGACCATCTTTTTGAGATCGATGATACGGTTTACCACATAGTCGCCCGGATTTTCCAAAATATCCATTTCCAGGGCAGCAATTTGATTGCTTACCGATTCTATGGCTACCAGGTACTGATCAACAATGGCATCAACCAACAGAAAGAGCAGGTAATCGGGACCACGTCCGCGGGCTTTGCCCAGGCCGTTATTGATCCTGTCGCGGATATAATCAAACGGATCGCCTTCATATTCCTGAAAAGAGATCAAAAGATCCTGCTTCAACACAAAACTGATATGTTCCACGTAAAAATGCTCATCTTCTTTGTGTGGTTTGATCATCTTCAGGGTAAGGAAAAGATAGTCTTCATATTCTTCCATTTTGGGTTGGTGGCCCACATGAGCGATATCCTCCAGGGTAAGGTTGTGGATACCGAATTCACGTCCGACCTGTTCGATAAGCTTTACATCGTGCAAAGAGTTAACATTGATCCAGTTAACTTCTCCTGCATGAATATTTTTCTTTATCTCTGCCAGATTGGTTGTGGAAAAGGCATTTACATTTTCGGCATCATAACGAAGAAGTTCCATGCCGGTATCACCTTCCTTGGGTGATCCGGTGTAGATGATGGTGCCCGGTGGCAGACCCGCTTTATCGCTTATCTTCGGCTGGCTTCGTCTCAGTATCTTTTTTAAAGACGATGGTGCGATAGGGGAACGGAATTTCGATGCCTTCATGATCAAATCGTTTTTTTACAGACTTCAGCAAATCACATGCAAGTACAAATGCGGTGTCATTGTTTTGAGACCAGACATATGCCCTTAAATTAATAGAAAAATCACCATGACCGATCATTCTGACTATAACCGGATGGTCACCTTTGTTCTTTTCCTCCTGTGTTCGGTTATCGAGAAAAAAAGGATGTTTCACTGCCTCTTCCCGGATAATTGCCATGGCCAGATCAACATCTGAGTCGTAGCTGATACCGAATTCGATAAATTTCCTGATCGATTCATCACTGATGCTGCTATTGATCAGCACATCCTCACTGATTTGGGCATTGGGAATGATAACGCGCCTGTTTTCATAATTCTTAATAATGGTATGGCGCAGGGTGATCTCTTCAACCACACCTTTCTGGGTATTCGACAATTCAAGCACATCCCCCACCCTAAAAGGTTTAAAGATTAGGATAAAGATGCCGCTAACAATATTGGCAAATGCCTTTTGGGAGGCAAAACCAACAATGGCTGCTATGATTCCTGCACCTGCAAATAAAGCGGCTCCGAGCGATTTCAGGTAGGGAATCTTATAAAAAATAAAGATGGTGGCGGAGGTAAAAATGATAAATGGTATCGCATTTTTAAGGAATGAAAAATTGGTGGGATCGCTTTTGATAACTTTTGAATATCGTTTGATGAAAACATTTACCAGTTTTCGTAAAATCATCGACAGCAACAATGCAATCAGAATTGTTCCAACAATAAGAATAAGGTAATTAAGAAGATTACGATCCATAGTGATGAATTAATCATGCTAAAATAAGCTTATTTTTTCATACCAATCTACTGTCGGAATGCAATGGATTTTCAGGTCATGGTCCATTCCCGTCAATTTGAGTATGAACGTTCACAGTTTGTTGCAATTGACCTCAACATATCCATTACTGATCACACTGTAAAATATTTGCAAATGGCGATTCAATTAGGCAAAGCCGTGAAATTGACAGGATATGCAAGGGTAGTTCAGGCCCATGGCATATTATTTTCATCTCTCGTAACAACTTATAACAATAACTTAAAAAAACATATATCATGGACAAACTTGAAATAAAAGGAAACTGGAACGAGATTAAAGGAAAATTAAAACAAAAATACGGAGAACTCTCCGATGATGACCTTTCCTATGCTGAAGGTCAGGAAGATCAGTTGATTGGTCGCTTACAGCAAAAAACAGGCGAAACCAGGCAAAAGCTGATCGATGAAATTAACAACATGTAATCTGGTAAACAGTTGACAGTAAATAAAATCGCAAGTTGTTATGGATAGCATGACAAAATGCACAGTTCAAATTGAATTGTGCATTTTTTATTCATTTTTTTCCTTTTCAACCGGCACCTTATCAATCCTTTCTGCAAAACCAGTGGTAATGATCACACGGTCTTTTCGTTCGGCATAAACCCTCGTAAAAGCGGCACCCAATAAAAAAATCAGACTTGAATAGGCCACCCAGATCAGGATTAGTACGAGCGATCCTGCGGCACCATAAGTAGATGCCGGATCACTTCGTCCAATGTACAAACCGATCAACCAGATTCCCGCATTAAAAAGAACGGAAGTTACTGAACCTCCGATCCACAAATATTTCCATCTGACACGTGCATCAGGCAAAATCCGGAACATTAAAACAAAAACCAGCGCAGTTATCGCAAATGTGGCTATTACGTTTATGGCATTAAAAACGAAAGGGACTGAGATATCGAAATAGGAAGTTAAAAAACCGCTGAAAATAGAAATCAGGGATGAAACAAGTAGGGATACTAACATGAGAAACCCAAGAATGATAATGGTTCCAAGCGTAAAGGCACGATTGATAACGAATTTCAGGATGGCCTTTTTCGGCTTTACCCGGATGTCCCATATTTGATTTAATGCTCTTTGCAACTGCAAAAAAACACCTGTCGCCGAAAAGATCAGTGTAACAACCCCAATGATGGTAGCAATTAAACTTTTGGATCCAAGCCGTGCTTTGTCGATCATATTCATCACCTGTCGTGCGCTCTCCTGCCCCATCATCACAGTGATCTGGCTTTTGATTTCGGTTCGCAACACCTCTTCATTATAAAAATAGCCCGTGATGGCAAGAATGATCACCAGGATAGCAGGCAAACTGATTATCATATAATAACTGATTGCGGCACTTAGTGTCCACGGATCGTTCAGCGACCATACCTCGAAAGTTTTGGAACCAAGTTTTTTGATTCTTCCAAAATATTTTTTGATTTTGCTTTTTTGCGTAACTCTTGTCATTTTCATTGATTTGATGTAACTGACTTCATTTTCTACCGGTTTCTACAACTTGATTTCCATGAAGCGGCGTTGAAATAAAAAAAATATTCAGCTATTTTTGAGGTTTCAAACATCTCCAAACTGCTTATTCAACTTTAGTACCGTTTTCGGAGGTTTGCCATGGCATATACTTTGACAAACGAATCGCAAAATATCTGAACATCGCAAAAACATTAACATACATAAAGAAAACAGGTAAGGTTCTGGCCTGGATCATCGGGAGCATTCTGGTGTTGTTGATCCTTATCAATATTGCTATTCGTATTCCTTCAGTACAGAACTTCATTGTTCAAAAAGCTGTCGGCATCCTCGAAAAACAAACCGGTGCAAAAGTTGAACTCGCCCACATACACATCTCATTTCCAAAGGCAATAGTGGTTGAAGGGTTATATGTTGAAGATCTTAAATCGGATACCCTGGCCTATATTGGCAGGTTGAAAGTGAATGCGGGATTGATGGGATTATTGAGGAAAAATATCCACATTCAGGATATAGATTTAGAGAACACCACGGTGAAACTCAAAAGAAATGAGGCAGACAGTAGTTTTAATTTTGGGTTTATCGCCGATTCGCTGTCATCAGGAGAAGCTGATACTGCGAAACCGGAAAAGCAAAGTGAACCCTGGAAAATCACGCTCGACGACCTCCAACTGTCCGATATCAGGTTTCTGATGATCGACAGTTTATCGGGAATGAATGTAAGAACCCGGGTCGGTGAACTTTCCATCGAAATGAATAAGCTCGATATGGAAACGCCTTCATTTGATGTTAATGAGATTTCACTTGTTCAATCCGATATTCACCTGGATCAATACGGGTTGCCCGACACCACCTCCCAGGATACATCTGGCGGTTTACCGGGCATCAATATCAACAGAATTAAAATTGAGCAGGTAAATTTCAGCTTTGCAGACGCATATTCAAAGTTTCAGATTATGACCCGAACCGGTGAAATCAGAATTGATTTCGACAAGCTTAGCCTTGCAGAACAACTGGTTCGAATTAATGAACTCTCGATGCAGGGAACTTCATCTGAAATTTCAATGTTTTCGCCTGAACCCGGAAATTCGACCCCAACCGATTCCATTACATCGGAAGGTGAACCCTCCCAACCATGGGACATAGCAGTGAATGAAATTAACCTGGGTGCGCTTGCATTTAAAATGGATAATACAGCTGCAACCGAACAACAGGATCGATTTGATCCCTCACACATAAACATCAGCAACCTGGATATGGAAGCTGAAGAAGTGATCTACAAAGGCAACGACATTGCCATTCATCTGCAGCAACTCAACTTGCAGGAAAAACATGGATTTACGCTTGAGGAACTTTCTGGTAAACTGACGTTATCAGATACATCAGCCAAGGCTGAATCGTTGCTATTTCAAACAGCCGGAACCAAGATAGAGCTCACTGCTAAAGCCGGTTTTACAAGTTTGGGAGAAATTACAGAATTCCCCGATAAAACGTCTTTAACAACCAATCTTGAAGTTGATCGGCTGAATACTACCGACATTGAATACTTCGTTCCGGGAATATTTGATTCTGTTCCGGTTAATCTGAAAGAAACAGAAACGCTGACATTAAAAGCAGATGTAAAGGGAAGGCTGAATGATTTCACAATCAACAACTTCGAACTTAACCTTCTCGATAGTACGGCTCTGCATTTTAAAGGAGAGGTGAGCGGGTTGCCCGAAACGGAAAACCTTATGCTGGACTTTGCCACCCTTCAGCTGATGACCTCACGTGGCAATCTGAACCGGTTGGTTACCGACTCACTTCTACCTCAAAGTATTGCTTTTCCCTCATCCTTGCGTATCAACTCGGATATTTCGGGCAGTATGGATGATATACATGTGGATGCTGGCATCAGGAGTTCATTCGGGATGATCGGAATTGAAGGAAACCTGAAAAACATGACAGGCGACAAGCCGGTTTGGGATATAAAATCCGGGATCAATAATTTTGCACTCGGAAAATTGATGAAGGATACCACGACCTTTGGCATGATCACACTTCAAATCGAAGGTAGCGGAACCGGATTCGATCCTTTTGAAATGGAAAGTGAAGTTACCATGACAGTCCCATCATTTGTTTTTAATCAATATGAATATAACAATGTGAACCTGGTTGCCGGCGCCAGTCGAGGTAAATTTGATCTGCTGGCCGGAATTGACGATCAGAATCTTGATCTGAAACTTGATGGCTCTTTCACTTACGACACACTGAATCCGGCAATAAACCTGAAAGCTGATCTGAAGGGTGTAAATTTACAGGCACTCGGTTTCAGCGATGCAGATATTCGTTCAAAAGGCAAACTGATCGCACGGCTCAATGGCAATTCTGTTTCGAACCTGAACGGTGAAATCCAAACCCGTGAAGTGCTGATCATCAAAGAAGGTGAGCTGTACCCTGTCGATTCACTTATTTTCGTTTCATTCAACGACCCTGACAGCACCAGGATCAATATTCAATCCGACATTTTAAGTGCAAAGTACCAGGGGACCTTAAAAGTTGACAAACTCAGTAGCGCATTAACAGGATACTTCAACCGCTATTTTACTTTCAGCACCGATAGCAACAACATAGCAACCGATGCCGGTTTCGATTTCAGGGTTGGCATTCACAGTTCTGCACTGCTTACGGAAGTGCTTGTTCCGGGATTAAAGAAACTTGATCCCGGTTATATGGAAGGAACCTTTGATGCCGCTGAAGCCAAATTTGAAATACAGGGTAATCTGCCACTTGTTGAATACAACGGAAATCGTTTGAAAGGATTTAATTTGACTGTGACAGGAGACAGTGAAAAACTAAATGCCGGACTGTCGATCGACCAGGTAAATATTTCTTCCTTTTTCGTTACAGGCATTGAACTGAATTCAGAAGTATCCGGCAACACGATCAATGCCACATTCAGTATCCCTGAAACCGACGTTCAGGCGGCTTACAACATTCCTTTCAGCCTGCGACAAGAGGACACACTTTATTTGCTTTCTTTTCAGGGAGAAAATGTTGTTCTAAATTCCAAACCGTGGGAATTTACAAACCGCGACGAAATTCGCCTGAGCGATCTTGCCTCGGGCAATTACAGGATCGGTTTGAAGAGTGGCGACGAAACCATCGGATTCACGGGCAGGGAAACCGATTTCAAAGCGAACCTGGAGAATTTCAGATTAGCAAATATCGGAAACCTCCTCAATACCAAAAATGATGTATCACTAATAAATGGTGCTGTCACAGGAGATTTTAACATCCGGGAAAAACAGGAAGGTGAATCACTTTCAGCCTCTTTCAAGATTAGTGATTTAGCCATATTCGATAACCGTGTCGGGCAGGTTCAGGTAAATTTGGAAAGTCCGGCCGGCGATAACCTTACCGGCAAATTGATCGTGAGTGGTGAGAACGAATTCAGCCTGCTTTTAA
Source organism: Bacteroidales bacterium (assembly GCA_020438135.1). Lineage (GTDB taxonomy): Bacteria > Bacteroidota > Bacteroidia > Bacteroidales > JAADJA01 > JAADJA01. Next base: position 9,401 of record JAGQVF010000118.1, read on the forward strand.
ATAAAATAGCCCTGGATTCCACCCAGTCGCTGGATGTGGTTTTAGCGATCGACAGATTCCAGATGCGTACCTTAAACGGTTTTCTTCCTGATACCAGCGATAATCTATACGGGTGGCTCGGTGGCAGAATTGAACTGGGCAATACGATGCTGGATCCTGAGATCAATGGAGAAATTAACTTTAACGAAGTAAATACAAGACTCAACAGTTATGGAACCTACGTGGAGATCAATGATCAAAAGATCAACATCAAAAAGAACAAACTGATCTTCCCACAATTTACCATAAAAGATCAATCGGGTGGATCGTTGAAGCTCGATGGACAGGTTAACCTGAAAGAACTTCCTGAATATCAACTAGACCTGAAAATGAATGCCGATCATTTTACGGCAATTGATAAAAAGGGGAAACAGGATGCCCCTTTCCGGGGTAAGTTTGTCTTCGGAACCAACACACGTGTTCAGGGAAATTCTGATGATCTGAAAGTTGATGCCTCTTTCACCATCAACGATGCTACTGACTTTTCGGTAAACCTGCTTGAATCATCTCCGACAGCAACCTCTTACAAAGGGATTGTTGAGTTTGTAGACAAAGATCGCTCCCTCAACCCGATACTGATCGATTCAACAGACGATCAGGTTAGTTTTATGCAGCAAAATATTACGGTGGCAGCCAACATTGAAATTCAGAACAAGGCAAAGCTAGAAATGCTGGTTGATCCGCGTGCCGGCGACAGGCTCTGGGTGCAGGGTTCGGCTAACCTCACTTTCAACCTCGACAAAACAGGGCTGCCAACCCTTTCGGGAAGATATAACCTGAACGACGGAGGTTATAAACTCACCCTGTTTGGACTCACCCAACGTGAATTTAACCTCAGGGACGGAAGTTACATCCTTTGGACCGGACAACCCATGGAAGCCCGGCTAAATATCGATGCTGCCTACGAAGTGAAAACCTCAGCATACAACCTGATCATTGATCAAACCAACAATGTTTCAGGGAACGACATGAAGCAATACAGGCAAAAACTGCCATTTACAGTCGTACTGATGATACGGGGAGAGATCGAAACTCCGGAGATCAATTTCAGCATCAGCCTGCCACCCGATAAACGGGGAATTTATAACGGTGTGGTGCAGTCGAAACTTAATCAACTCGAAACCCCGGGTAACGAATCGGAACTCAACAAACAGGTATTGGCACTTCTCGCCTTTAAACAATTCATGCCGCAAAATCCACTTGAAATGGGCGGAGAATCAGGTGGCTTAAGCTCAACGGCCCGAAGCAGTGTGAGCCGTTTACTGAGCAACCAGCTAAATAATTTCTCCGATAAATACATCAAAGGTGTAAGGGTGAGTTTTGATGTGGAATCTTACGAACAATACGGCGAAGAAGGAGGTGTGGAAGAACGAACCGAACTTGGGATCGGTGTATCGAAATCATTTTTCAACAACCGCCTCGAAGTGAGTGTCGGAAGCAATGTTGAGCTTGAATCGGAGAAATATAGAAGGGAAAATTCCTTTAATGATATTGCAGAAGATATTGAGGTTGAATACAAACTGACCGAAAACGGGGTTTACAGAGCCAAGGCTTTCCGGTATAATGAATATGAACAATTTGAAGGTGACATTATACAATCAGGTTTATCACTGATCTTTAACAGAGATTTCAACCGGTTCAGATATATATTTAAAGATGCCGACTCCACTAAACGGGACAGAAAGGAGGAAAGTGAACAGCAGGATGAATAAGTTAACAGCGAAATACAAAAATCAATTGAATAGGCTGCTTGGGTTTTTCCTGTTGATGTGGCTGATTTCAGCCTGCAATACCACAAAACACCTTGGGGAGTCTGAATTTTTGTATACAGGTGCTGAGATCAACCTGCAATCGGATATAGATATTCCCGATAAAAAAGACCTGATGTCGGACCTGGAAGAGGCCGTTTATCCTGAACCTAACCGCAAAATGCTCGGACTTTTCAGATTTCGGCTTTGGATGTATTATATGGCTGGTGAAACAAAAAAAGAGAAGGGATTTAAACACTGGCTCAAATATAAATTGGGTGAACCACCGGTTTTGCTTGAAGACGTTGACCAGGATAACGTGAGTCAGTTGATGAAAGAAAAAGCATTTAACCGGGGTCATTTTAAACCTGTTGTTACGCAAACTACAAATACAAAAGAGAAAAAGGCATCGGTGGAATATACGATCAGGGTCAACCAGCCATATCGCATCGATTCGGTCTATTTTCCTCCTGATTCAAACACCCTCATGAAAAAAATAATCAATACGTGCGACGAATCTCTGCTTGAAAACGGCGGTATTTATGACCTGGGCAATATCGATCAGGAAAGACAAAGGATAAGACAGTATCTATTGAATAAGGGCTATTATTATTTTTCTCCCTCTTACCTTTTTTATGAAGCCGACACAACCAACGGAGGGAAAAATGTAGATCTTTATCTGAAGCTCAAAAAAGATATCCCGCATAAATCGTTGATTCCCTACAGAATCAATAACATTTATGTGTATTCAAATTATTCTCTTGAAGATACAACATCCACCTCATGCACCGACACCCTGTGGGTTGATGAAATGAACTACATCAGCCGAATAGATCGATTCAGGGCTGAGGAGATAACCAATGTGGTGTTCCTGAAAAAGGGAGAAATATACAATCGGCTCGATCATGAAAAGACCATCAGCAGATTAATCGGGATGAATGCCTTTAAATTCGTCAACATCCGGTTCGAAGAAACAACATTAAGTGATTCGCTGGCAGGAGGATTAAATATGTTCATCTATTTAACACCCGATAAAATCCACTCCGTACGTGCCGAGGTGAAGGGCATAGCCAAATCAAATAACTTTGCAGGGCCCGGACTTGAAGTTACGTATCTGAACAGAAATATTTTCAGAGGAGCAGAATTGCTTACTGTAACGGCTCACGGAAACTGGGAAACGCAAATCGGTGGTAACAGGGAGAATCTCAATTCGTATGAGCTTGGGCTAAATACAAGGTTGCAATATCCACGATTGGAAACCCCTTTCAATTTAACCAAAAATCAGCAAAAATTCGTCCCCACAACCAACATCGACCTGGGATACAATTTTCATCACCGGGTAAAATATTATACAGCTCATTCGCTCAATACAGGTTTCGGATATACCTGGAAAAATGCGCTGACAAGCCGTAACGATCTAACCATCATTGGTATCGAATATTACCAGTTGAATAATACCACAGAACTCTTTGATGAGAAACTGGATGCCAATCCCTACCTGGCCAGTACCTTTGAGGATCAGTTCATGATTGGCCCAAAATATAGTTACACATACAACAACCTGGTAAAAAATGACCTTCAAAACAACTTTTATTTCCAGGGGCGCACCGATATGTCGGGACTGATCGTAAATGGGATCATGCAGGCCATTGATGCAGCCGGTAAAGGTAACCAACCTACCGATAAACTGTTCGGGAGTTTGTATGCACAATATTTTAAAATAGATGGCGATGTAAGATTTTACCAGAACTTTAAAAACCAAAGCAAGATGGTATACCGGTTTTTTGCCGGTGTTGGTTTTCCATTCGGACGGTCACAAACTTTGCCTTATGTTAAACAATATTACTCAGGTGGCACAAACGGTATAAGGGCTTTTCGTGCAAGGGAACTCGGACCGGGAGATTACTACCCTCCCGACTCTGTTAATTCGGTTTTTTTCGAACAAACAGGCGATATAAAACTGGAGGGCAATGTTGAATACCGTTTCCCCATTCAGGGACCTCTTAAGGGTGCTTTTTTTGTGGATGCCGGAAACATTTGGCTGATCAACGAAACGGAAGACCGGCCGGGGTCTCAGTTTGGCTTCGGTTCATTTTATAAAGAGATAGCTGTGGGAACGGGGCTTGGACTCAGATTCGATCTCTCATTTCTGGTTTTGCGCCTCGATCTTGCGTTTCCGCTCAGGAAACCCTGGCTTGCCGAAGGTGAAAGATGGGTAGCCGACGATATTTTTGGCTATAAAGGCTGGGGTAGAGAAAATCTTGTTTTGAACATAGCCATTGGTTACCCGTTCTGATGAAATCTTGTTACATAAGCCAAATGATATAAAACAAAGTAAACCCGCTTAAAAAGATAATTCCTGTCCATGCAAATATCTTTAGCCAGAGTTTTGGTTTAGCTTCTTCTGGCATGCTTTTACCAGTCACCACACGATAATTTAAATAGGCCAGCAAAGGTGCTGTAACAAATGAAATGGTTGTGGCAATATCGACCATGGTGATCATGGTTTTTCCTAAAAAGTTAACAAAGATCAGTGCACCCGAAACCACCACAATGATCCAGAACCAGGATTGTTTATCAAACCCGGAAGTTCTGTTTTTCATTTTGGGGAATGCCATTAAGGTGAGTGGTTTCAGCACTCTCGGATAAGCATCCAGCACAGTGATGGTTGTAGAAAACATGGTTGTAACTGCTGCAATCGCGATGATGTAATAAGCCCAATCTCCTATGCTGTTGGTGTACATACTGATCAACTGATGGGCAAAAACAGCTCCTTTCGACGACAACTCTTCTTCAGAACCTGCCAGGATGAGGGCACCCAGCGAGAGGAAACCGATGGCAAGGAATATTGTTCCGATATATCCGATGTTAAAATCGAGCAATACGTCTTTCAGTCGGGGCCGGTCTTTTGATTCGTATTTGGCATTGGTCCACAGCGACTGCCAGACCGTTACATCCAGGGGAGCCGGCATCCAACCGATAAAAGCGATCAGAAAAGCAATATCGAGGTGATCGGCCCAGTTGAAATGTGAAGCCTGAACAGGTGTGGATTTATCAAGGCTAAAAATTACGGCTACCAGGGTCGATACAGCGAGCAAAACAATCACAAATTTCATCAGATTGTCAAGCACCTGGTATCGGCCTATCATCAGGATCAGCATGGTGACGACCAGAATGATGCCACTGATCTGCACTGCACTCATCGACAGGTTAAAAACATTTCCGACGAGCCCGGCCGTTACGATCGTTACCGCAGCCTGAATGGCAAACATAGTTCCGAGGGTTAACAGGGCAAACATCACTACAGCCCACTTCCCTGTTTCACGGTATCCGTCTATCAGATTTTTACCGGTAGCAGCAGCATATCGCGGTCCGAATTCAAAAAACGGATATTTGATCACATTGGCAAGGATCAATACCCAAAGCAGTTCGAAGCCATAAGATGCACCTGCGCGGGTGGACTGAACCAGGTGTGAAACGCCAACAGCAGCACCCGCATAAAGCAGTCCGGGTCCCAGTATCTTCAATAAATTTCTGAATGTCATTGTTCAGTGTAACTATCAATTGTCAAAAATAAAAAAACCGGCAAGAAAATCTTACCGGTTTGGTGTATGATAGTTACAATTATTTTTCTTCGTTTTTCTTTTCGGCCAGTTTCTTCAGCACCTCTTCCTGTACAGCTTTCGGCACCGGAAGGTACTTGTGAAACTCCATTGAGTAGTTGGCACGACCACTGGAAATATTCCGGATAGCAGTAGCATAACCGAACATTTCCATCAATGGAACCGATCCGTTAAGTTTTTGAGCACCTTTTCTGAAACGGCGCATCGAATCGATCTTACCACGACGTTTGTTCAAATCGCCTACCACGTTTCCGATAAAATCATCGGGTGTGTTGATCTCAATCTTCATCACAGGCTCCAGCAACACCGGTTCACCCTTCATAAATCCGTTTTTGAAACAGATTGAAGCGCAGGTCTGGAATGCCATATCGGATGAGTCGACCGCGTGATGACTACCATCATGCAACACAACTTTTACATCAACGATAGGGAATCCTGCCAGAACGCCCCTTTCGAGGGTTTTCTTTACCCCTTTATTCACCGATCCGATAAATTCAGCAGGGATCACACCACCTTTGATCATATCTACAAACTCATATCCATTGCCTTCATTCGGTTCGAGGCGCATAACCGTATGAGCAAACTGACCTTTACCACCGGTTTGTTTGCTGTGTTTGTAATTGCTTTCAACCTCAGCGGTGATGGTTTCACGGAATGCAACTGCAGGCTCACCCACTTCTACCTCTACCCCAAACTCTTCCTTAATACGATCGATGATGATCTCCAAATGGAGTTCACCCATGCCGGAGATAACGGTTTCTTCTGTTTCATCATCAAACCTTACGTTGAATGATGGATCTTCATTGGCCAGTTTGCTAAGAGCTTCGCCAAGCTTACCTTGTTCTTTTCTTGATTTTGGGTTCACCTTCAACTCGATTACCGTAGGCGGAATGTGAATTGATTCGAGGAAAAGCCTGTGATCAGGATCGCACAATGTATCGCCTGTTTTGGTAAGTTTCAT
>JAGQVF010000118.1:15837-21336 GCA_020438135.1 Bacteroidales bacterium
ATCTTCATGATCCTGCCAATCCGCTCCATTTTCCCTTTGGTAGAGTTGTAGATCTGCATACCGCTTTTTAATTCACCGGAAAAGATCCGGATGAACGTCTGCTGTCCGACATAAGGATCATGTATCAGCTTAAAAGCAAGTGCGGCAAACGGATCGTGGGTAGAAGGATTCCGCGTATGTGATTTGGTTTCATCATCAATATCGGTACCAACCACTGCTCCCACATCAATGGGTGAAGGCAGGTAATCGATGATTGCATCCAACAGCAATTGTACACCCTTGTTTTTATAAGCGGCACCAACAAATACCGGCGTAATGAACAGTTTGTGAGTAGCACGACGTGCCACTCTTTTCAGCAATTCAACCGGGATTTCTTTTTCTTCGAGATAAAGTTCCATCACCTCATCATCGTATTCAGCGATTTTTTCGAGCAGGTGATTACGGGCTTCATCGCATTTGGAGATGTACTCTTCGGGGAAAGGTATTTCCTGTCTTTCAAAATCATCAAATGTATAAGCCTTTTTTTCGATGATATCGATGATACCGACAAAATCGTCCTCCGCTCCCATCGGTATCTGAAAAGGTACCGCGTTGGCATCGAGGTATTCGTTCATTTGTTTCACCACATCGTCGAACTCTGCACCGGTACGATCCATTTTATTTACGAAGGCAATGCGGGGAACCCGGTAGCGATCGGCCTGATTCCAGACGGTTTCCGATTGAGGTTCAACCCCACTTACGGCACAAAATAATGCAACCATTCCATCGATAACGCGGAGTGAGCGCTCCACCTCAATTGTGAAATCAACGTGGCCCGGAGTATCGATAATATTAATGTTCGAATCTTTCCATTTGGTAGAAATAGCTGCCGATGCAATGGTGATGCCGCGCTCCTGCTCCTGTTTCATAAAGTCCATGGTAGCCTGTCCATCATGAACTTCACCCATTTTCCGTGTGATACCGGTAAAAAACAACATCCTTTCGGTTACGGTGGTTTTTCCGGCATCGATGTGTGCGGCAATGCCTATATTTCTGAGATTTGTTAGTACACTCATTTTAATGTAATTATTTGATTTTCTTTAAATTAAATGAAATTTTGCTGCAAAAATGGGTGCAAAGGTAGGCCTTTTATTTATATTGACGTTAAATTAAAGAAAAGAAATATTGAATTAATTGAATATGACAGAGTAGACATGCAATTTTGGAAACTTTTTAAACGTGGGAATTACGGATTGAGATTAAGCCCTTTATACGGATTGTTATTCAAATACGTCAACATATTCATCGGTGATCAGCAAATTTGCGAACCTCAAAACGACAGGCTTATTGAACCCCGTCAAATAAAATCGTAAATGTTTATAACTAATATTCAAAACCGGATTCCCTACGGAAGCTGTATATTCATTAATTGGAATTTTGAAATGATACCAATAAATATCGTCAGATTCTCCATTTGCCAGATTTACATTACTTGTGTGGATTTCAACTATATAATTTTGATCTTTAACGGCAAGGGCCGCCTGATCAATATCAACCGCATACTCGAAATATGAATCGGTTTGCTGGAATGTCAAATCATCATCGTACATTTCACAATCCGGTTGCAAGGTCCACATATAATATGCATCGTCCCCCGTTATTCCTACTACTTCGGGTTCACTGTTCCCCTCAGGATTACTACATTTTTTATATTTTTTAAGAATACTTGAAAAAGCAGGCTCCGAATCATATTGTTCACTTCTGTATCCGTGGTAATCATCACCACAAGGATCATTACAGATAGCCTGGTAAGCATCCGCATTACATAATGCAGCAATGTCATTCAGGTAATCCGAAAAAAACGACTGTTCCGCTTCATCATCCAAACCATCGTAACCGAAATCCTGGTTCAATTTGTCTTCAAAAGAATAGCTATTCAAAGTTTCTTCTGGAACTACTCCCCATATGCTGGTATCATTATTTTGAAGATTGGCCATATTGACATGATGTTCGCGGAATTGCTTACCATCCCTGAGAACATCCTCGGAGATGACACCCAGGTTTATTACTAATTTCCCTGCGATTTCTTCATCTTCACACAGCGGATCCATCAACCAGAAATCGATATAATTAAAATCAAAATCTCTTTCTTCCAGTTCCCGTGCAATTCCACCCCAACGGGTTTCAGGCGATGACAATTTTCCATTAATCTCCAAACCGGCACTAAACATTGATCCATTGCAATCAAAATTATACGGACCTCTTTCGTCAGGATAGAATGCGAGATTAAAGATCCTTAAACTTCCGGTTTGAACATTAGGAATTTCACGACCCGGATAAACTTCATTTTCCATTACTATTCGCACCAAATGTTTTGACAATTCAGCATTGTTGATATTGCCAATCTGATTGGGAGAATTGTTATTGTAGAATGAGGAAGAATCAATAACATACCAGGATAACAAGGCCCTGTTCATACCATACATCAATCCGGAATTTAATGCTGTTTCAGGAAAGGTTGCAGGCACTGATGACAGATGCCATGCAGTATAGTTGCCAAGCTGGTATTCATTAAGCGGTTTACTTACAAACAATGAACTGTCGGGAACAATGTTTTTTATTTCATCGGTGTCATCGGGTTTGCAGGAAAACATCAGAAGCATAATACACAGCACCCATAATATGGATTTAATGATTTTGGTTATATTCCTCTTGTTCATATAATTTTGTTTGAAGCAAATTTACGTATTACCCGATAAAGGTCAAAACCTTATTTCGAAAACTTTGCCACTTCACTTATCCCTTCTGAATAAGATGTAGTTTTAAAGTCGTAGGCTTTTTCAAACTTGCTGCTATCGAATACATAATCCCGGTCGTATTGGTAAAGCATCTCCACAAATTCCTTCATGATCGGGTTAAAAAGGCCCATCAGCCGGATCACAAATTTGCCGGCAACCATCGATTTGGGTTTAACATTCAACTCTTTTGCAAATGCTTCGATCCATTCTCTGCCGGTGGGTGGTGATGCTGCAGTCGGCACATGCCATACCTGCCCATACGCTTTTTTGTCGTTGCCAAGTATGGCTGTAGCTTTGGCGGCATCCGGCGTATACGTATATGAGTGGACCTTATCAAGACTGCAAAACCAGTTGGCGGATTTACCCGCTTTTAATGGTTTCAGAACGGCTTCCTGCAATACGCTGTTGTTGATGCCGGGGCCATAAAAATCAGCCGACCTGGCGATCAGTGCTTCAATATTTCCTCCGGCAACCTCATCCATAAGCATTTCGGCAATCTCTGCTCTTACAGCTCCCTTTTTACTGGTAGGGTTGATTGGCGTATCTTCCGTCATATGCGGAATATGCGATGGATCATACATATATACATTGTCGAAAAACACAAGCTTGCATTTGTGTTCTTTGCAGGCATCGATCACATTACGCATAAAAGAAGGCCAAACCGATTTCCATACCGACGTTTTATATGGAAACCCAACAGTGATATACACGATTTCAGATCCCTGAACCGCCTTAAAAACGTCTTCCTTTTGGGTTAAATCTGCTTTGAACAACTGATCGGCTTCATTCACTTTTTGAGGATTGCGCCCCACCAATCTAATTAATTCTGTGTAGGTTTGCAGCGATTTAGCCAGGTCCTTTCCAATGGCACCGCCCGCTCCGAGTATAGTTTGCATGCGTTTAGTTTTGTTTGATTCGATGTAAAGATACAATTCTTTGATATGTGTTAAACAAGAGCATTCTAAATTAACTCCATCAAAACCAATAAAGGAACCCACTTTACAATTCATGGATGCCTTGTGCCATCAGTAAAATACAAGGATCAATCATTGTGATTGAATTAAAAATCAGCCAATTACTTTTTGTTACAAACGATAATTTGTTGCTTTGCAAAAAAAACAAGATGGTTATCGATATCGACCGGGAGGAAATTAAACAGGTAGATGACTCTTCAATTCTTCAGCAAACCACACTTTGGGCTGAAATTAAGCGAAGACAGGGTTTATTGCCCGAAGCTTTCCGGATCAGAATGAATAGTGCGGATCTGTATGCGAAAGGACAGAAAGAAAAATTGATCGAGGAAGATTTATTGGTTTTTTTACAACCTTTCGATCGCGACCACACCATCGCTTATGTACCCTATGGTCCGCTTGCCGAACCCAGTGAGGAGAACCAGGGAACATTTCTCGAAGAATTATCGGAAATGTTACGAACCTGTTTGCCTGAAAACTGCATTTTGATTCGTTACGACCTGCATTGGGAGTCGCCCTGGGCAAAGGAAGATAACCGATTTGATGTAAACGGGAACTGGATCGGTCCGCCGGACAAAGAACATCAGGAGCTGAGAATTAATTTTTGTACCCACAACCATAATTTGTACAAGGCAAACACAGATATACTCCCCTCGCATACCATATTTATGGACCTCAATAAGGACAGGGATGAATTACTGAAGACAATGAAACCCAAAACAAGATATAACATCAGGCTTTCAAAAAAACGTGGGGTGCACGTCAGATCCATTGATGAGGATGACCTGGGAATCTGGCATGATCTCTATACAGAAACGTCGAAACGAAACGGAATATACGCCAGCAATATTGACTATTTCCGAACCCTCTTACACGTGAATAAAAATTGTTCTGACTCCGACGCCGAAGTTAAGCTGTTGCTTGCTGAAGCCGACGAAAAGCCATTGGCTGCCATGTTTCTGAGTATATCTGGAAAAAGGGGAACCTATCTCTATGGTGCTTCATCCTCAGAAAACAGAAAATTCATGGCTACCTATGCCCTGCAATGGGAAGCCATGAATATTTCACGTAAAAAAGGATGTTCAGAATACGACTTTTTTGGTATTTCGCCAACTCCCGACCCCAATCATCCTTTGTATGGTTTATATAGATATAAATCGGGATTTGGAGGTAAAATCTTTCACCGCATGGGTTGCTGGGATTATCTGCTATCGCCCGGTAAATATGATGCTGTAAGAGCTGCTGATATGCATAATCGCGGCATACACCAGGTGAATGTTTAATAATCAGCGCCATCTCAGGAATGGCGATGCATACCAGGATTATTGCTTCAATATTTTAAATCCGGCTGCCCTATCTCCATCTGTAATTTTTAGGATATACAAACCTGGTGAAGAAGTGTGTAGATCGATAACCTGTTTATCGCCGGCTGCGATATTTTTTCGTTCCTCAGAAAAGATCAAATCTCCTGACATATCCATCAGGTTAACTTTAACATTTTCAAGATCCTTTCCAAAACTTATAGTGATGCGGTCAGTGGTTGGTGTCGGGTAAACCTTTAGCGCCTTGAGCATTTCATGGTCTCCTACTCCGTTGTAAAATCCACCTACGATTAGGTTTGCAAAAGCACCCTGTGCATCGGTGTTCATAGCTTCAGCATAATAACTGAGTTTAACCGTACCGTACGTAGCTTCCAGATTTTCGGGCAAAATATATGAAACAGAAAAGGATCCATTGTTTACTACTATATT
>JAGQVF010000118.1:21444-22180 GCA_020438135.1 Bacteroidales bacterium
TTAACTGACCGCTAAAACCGGTCATTATATTTCCATTTTCATCAGTGATATTTCCTGTGATCACTATCTCTTCACCCGGATTTAAAGTATCGGCAAACAGTTCGGCCTGAACACCGTTGATGGTTTCGGTTTCTACAAAATTATGAGGAAAAGCGGGTTTCATAGAAGGATCACCGAAATAGGTAAATTTCTTAACCGTTGAAATTTCTCCGGAGGCACTTTTCACCTCTCTGAGGATGTCACCCATGCGCTTATTATCATTGGCTACCAACAGCCCGATAGCTTTTTTCGAAAAATTAAAATTCGCTAAGGCATAACCTACTCTTGAAGGCGATAAAACACCGGCAAATCCCTTATTGTCAGCAAATAACATTTGAGCTCCGAGGGAAAATACGGCAGGGTCATCATAACGGTTCACTTCGCCGGAAGCATTTAATATAACAGGATAGTGAAATTCGTTATCAAGATTTCCGAGATCCGCTGCCGTCATTACCGATTCAAATGCAAGTTGTTCAGCTCCGCCATGTCCTGTATACACCATCATCAAAACACCCTGGTTGATGGCTTCGGTGATTTCAGTATTTACCTGAGGATAAACCGGGTCTCCGCTTGAATTGGTCTCTTGCTGATAGGCATCGAGATAGATCTTTTGGATGTTCATCGCAGGATTCACGGAATCAACTTTTAAAGTGAGCGCTTCAGTAGTTGACAGGTGCAGGTTGTTGTCTTCATCGTC
>JAGQVF010000119.1:0-1057 GCA_020438135.1 Bacteroidales bacterium
AAACAAATGTTACATATCGCGACATATGGAAGATCGCCTACCCGATCATCATCGGCAGCATAGCACAAAACCTGCTCAATATCACCGATACGGCTTTTTTGGGAAGGGTAGGGGAAATCGAACTCGGTGCCGGCGCCATCGGGGGTGTTTATTATTTTGCCATTATCATGCTGGGATGGGGCTTTGGGATCGGTACGCAAATCATCGTTGCCCGGCGAAATGGTGAAGAAGATTTTTCAGCCATCGGAAAAACCATCGACCACGGATTGTATTTCCTGGTGCCGCTGGCGGTGCTGATGTTTTCGCTGATGAAGTTTCTGTCGGACGATTTTTTGTTTGTGATGATGGACTCCGGGGAGGTGAAACAAGCTACCTCAGAATACATAAGCTTCAGGGCTTTCGGGCTCTTCTTTGCCTTTATCAATTTTCTGTTCCGGGCCTTTTATGTGGGATTGGGCAAAACCAATGTGATCACCTATTCCACCACATTGCTGGCCATTGTAAATGGTATTCTCGATTACTGCCTCATTTTCGGTAATTTCGGGTTCCCTGAAATGGGGATCGCAGGCGCAGCACTGGCATCCGTCATTGCAGAAGCATCTGCACTGATGTTCTTTATAATTTATACCCGATTCAGCTTTGATACCAAACCGTATCATCTTTTTCATTTCAGCCATTTCGACCTGAAGCTCTATACGAGGATCATCAGGGTATCACTACCGATGATGGGACAAAATTTCCTGTCGCTGGCTACCTGGCTTGTGTTTTTCCTGCTGGTTGAAAAAATGGGCGAACGTCAACTGGCCATCTCCAACATTATCCGAAGCTTTTATTTTGTGCTGATGATGCCGATGTGGGGATTTGCTTCGGCTACCAATACCCTGGTGAGTTTCCTGATCGGAGCCAAACGTGATGACGAGGTAATGTCGCTGGTTTACAAGGTGATGATCATGTGTTTGAGCAGTGTTGGATTGATGGTGGTATTGGGGATGATCTTTCCGCATGAAGTGGTCCGGATCTATACCAACGAAGAGGCTTTGATGAAAGCAGCACTGCC
>JAGQVF010000119.1:1139-3437 GCA_020438135.1 Bacteroidales bacterium
ACCGGCAGAACCCTCACATCATTTGTATTCGAAGTGATCACCCTCACTTTTTATCTTAGTTATATCTGGTTTATTATCATGGTTTATCAGGGCAATATCTCTACCGTGTGGACCTCCGAATGGGTGTATGCCGGATTGCTGGGCTCGATGTCGTTTATTTATTTAAAATCAGGGAAATGGCGGGGGAGTGAGGTGTAAGATGGTATAGAAATCAGGATTCAGAGTTCAGGTTTAAAATAAGAAAGTTTATGCCATACTCCTTCGTAAATCTCTGAATGTAACGATCCTATTATTTTTTTCATCCCATAATCTCAGTTTGAGCGAATGAAAACTTTCCCACAGGGTAAAGGGCTTCACCTCCTGAAACATCGGATTTTCGTTATGACATTTTACCAGGTTATAATTCGGAATTTTGGGCCCGAGGTGATGCACGTGATGAAAGCCGATATTGCCCGTAAACCATCGCAGCAAGGCAGGCAATTTAAAATAGCTGCTGCCTTCCAGAGCCATGTCTTTATAATTCCAGGTTTCGTTTCGACGCCAGATTACATCATCGTACTGATGCTGAAAATAAAAAAGATAAATGCCGCCCATCGCAGCAATAGCCATAATTGGAAATTGCACCAACAAATAAGTTTGCCAACCGATCAACAAACTCATTGAAACGGCGATCAACAATAAAACTACATTGGTGAAGTAAATATTTTTCTTTTGCTTTCGGGTCATGGTGCGGCGTGTGAAGCGCTGGTATAGCAGAAAACTCAATGGTCCTGCAACAAAGATCAAAAACACCGGATGGCGGAACAGGCGATAGAAAAATCTTCTTTTGGACGAGCTGTTTTGGTATTCTTCAACGGTCAGGGTCCAGACATCACCGTCGCCGCGTTTATCAAGATTACCAACCGTTTGGTGGTGGTTGCGGTGGCTGTCGGTCCATTTGTCGTAAGGAGTGAAAGCCAAAATGCCGCAAATAGTTCCGATGGTTCGGTTGAGTTTTTTGGAACGAAAAAATGATCCGTGGCCGCAATCATGAAAAATGATAAAAATTCGCACCAAAAACCCTGCTGCAACTACCATCAGGGGAAGGGCGAGCCAAAATGAATATTGCAGAACCCAAGCCGAAAGCCCCCAGAGAATCAGGTAAGGAGCAACGGAATTAATGATTTGCCAAACACTTTTAGATAATACAGGTTGGTTATATTTTGAAACAATTGCCTGCCAGGCTTGCGAGGATGAATCAGGAAAATTTTTTGTCATACAATATGTAACGTTTTTTCTTTTGATCAACCTGATAAAAAAATAAAATTTGGTTTATACCAAATATACCAGGGATATTCAATATGTGAATATTGAAATGTTGCAGTACCAATGATTCAGGGAAATATGCGGATAAGGCTGAATATTCAATGAGATCCGTGGAGTATGCACTGCAAAGATAACGGTTTTTATATATGTTTATTTTGAACCGGAAGAAAATGATCTGAACACAACCCTGACGGAAATTTTAATAAAACACCGTATTTAAAAACTTTAATCCGTATTCGCTGTTTATTTATCATTCGTAACACAGGTTATCAGCCTACCCAAAGGCTAGTACTTTTTTAGGATTAAAAAACAGGAAGTTACCTAAAGTTTAATATGTACTAGCATGAGAAATTCCAATTTACAATAACTTTTCAAATACTAAACTATCTTTTATGAAAACTAAATCTACCATTCTGGTGGTTTGTGTTCTGATAGCGCTCATATCTTCCGCTCAGGAAGTTAAGGTATGGCCGAACACATCAATCACCATTCATTCGGGCACAACGCTGGATATTACGTCTGGCGACCTGGTGCTAAAATCGGATGCTTCGGGAGATGCATCCCTGATTGATTATGGAATAGTCACCTACAGCGGTGGAGGAGAAGCCAGGGTTGAACGTTACCTCACCGAAGGCAACTGGCATTTGATTTCTTCTCCTGTTGGCAGCGTACAGGCAGGTTTATTTCTGGGCGATTACCTGCAATCACACAGTGAAGGCTCCAATAGCTGGACCGACATCTATTCCGAATCATACAATCTGAATGTGATGCAGGGTTACGCGCTCTGGTCGGTTGAAGGAGCACCCACAACCGAAGTATTTTCGGGCACAACCAATTCAGGCAACCTCAATGCAGGTTTCTCTGAAAATGGAAACGGGTGGAACCTTGCCGGGAACCCCTATCCTTCAGCCATCGACTGGGATGCCGTAACGATCCCTGCTGAACTGAACGGTGCTTTCTGGATCTTTGATCCTTCGATCGGTGCCAACGGCG
>JAGQVF010000120.1 GCA_020438135.1 Bacteroidales bacterium
TTTTTCGGGGGCTGCGAAGAGGTTATAGGCTACGGCCCCGATGATGCCTCCCACGATGGGTGCGAGCCAGAACAACCACAGTTGCTGAATGGCCCAGCCGCCGGCAAACAATGCCACGCCGGTGCTCCGTGCGGGATTTACCGAGGTGTTGGTCACCGGAATGCTGATCAGGTGGATGAGGGTGAGGGCCAGACCGATGGCGAGCGGCGCAAAACCTGCCGGTGCCTTTTTATCGGTGGCGCCCATGATCACCATCAGGAACATTGCCGTGAGTACAACTTCGGCTACAAGCGCCGACAGCAAGGAATATCCGCCGGGTGAGTGTGCGCCATAGCCGTTGCTCGCAAAACCGCCGGCCGTGCTGAATCCCTCTTTGCCGCTGGCAATGATGTAGAGGACCAAGCCTGCGAAAACAGCACCCAACACCTGCGAAACGATGTAGGGCAACAACTCCCTGCCTGAAAACCGTTTTCCGGCCCACAGTCCGAAGGAGATGGCGGGATTAAAGTGTGCTCCGGAAATGTGTCCGACAGCGTAGGCCATCGTCACCACCGTTAATCCGAAGGCGAGGGCAACGCCCGTAAAGCCGATTCCGAGTTCGGGGTAGGCGGCAGCCAACACGGCCGATCCGCAACCACCGAATACCAGCCAGAAAGTTCCGAAAAACTCTGCAGCCGTTTTTTTAATGATTCCGTTCATTTTGTTTAGTTTTAGTGGTTTGTGATAACAAAAAAAGGGTTTAAGATCAGACCAACAGTTTCAATCAAGGTAAACCGCCAGCGAATATCTTTCACCCTCCTTTTGCTAAGTTTTTAGCGGGTCAGGTTCATCTCATCTACTTGTTTCTGAACTTTGTCAAGACTCCAGTCGCCGGGTGTTTGGCTCGGTGGGTAATCTTTAAAAGTGGACAGAAACTGTATCGCATATTGCTGAATAGGTGTGATGATGAAGGCCCTGTCGATATACCAATCGTAATAGGTATTGGATCCGTGCAACGCTTTTTCGAATGGATCTCTGCGCAGGTTAAAAAGATATGGAGCACGCAGATGAACAAAAGGCTCAAGCCAGATCTGCAACTGATCGGCGCGGTTCTCGAGGAAGTTAACTTTCCAGTCGCCTACCCTCAATCCTGAAATCTCACCACCATCATTTACATAAACAAAACCCCTCCGGGCAGATTCATCGGTTTTACCCGATAAATAATCGAGCTGGTTTTTGCCGTCGATATAGTTTTTATAGTTGCGACCTTCGAGTGTAACACCGTTCCTGAGCTGTTCGGTAATGTTTTCATTTCCGGCAATGGCTGCAAATGTCGGAAGCCAGTCTTCATGCGCCACAATGCCATTCAGTGTGACATCTGCGGGGAAATGACCCGGCCAGCGAACGAAAGCCGGAACACGGAAAGCACCTTCCCAGTTTGAGTTTTTTTCTCCGTGGAAGGGAGTGGTAGCTGCATCGGGCCAGGTATTGTAATGCGGGCCGTTATCAGTTGAATAGAGCACGATGGTATTGTCTGCAATTCCGAGTTCATCGAGCAAATCGAGTAATTCGCCCACATGCATATCATGTTCAACCATGCCGTCGGAGTATTCATCCTGTCCGGATATGCCGCGATGTTCTTCTTTAACATGTGTACGGAAATGCATCCTTGTGGCATTCCACCAAACGAAGAAAGGTTGACCGGCATCGTTTTGTTTTTTTATGAACTCTTCAGCGGCAGCAAGCGTTTCATCATCCACTGTTTCCATTCTTTTTTTGGTCAGTGGACCGGTATCTTCCACCTTTTGGCCACCATTGCCATCTGCCCAGCTATGGATCACACCACGGGGGCCATACACCTGCCTGAAGGTTTTACCGTCTTCAAATACCAAATCGGTAGGATAATCCTCGTTTTCCGGTTCCTCTTCTGCATTTAAGTGATAGAGGTTGCCAAAAAACTCATCCCAACCATGCATGGTAGGGAGGTGTTCATCCCGGTCGCCCTGATGGTTTTTCCCGAACTGACCGGTGGCATATCCGAGACTTTTCATCACTGTAGCAATGGTTACATCGGTTTTTTGCCAGCCTTCTTTGGCTCCGGGCATTCCCACTTTTGTCATACCGGTTCGAACCGGAACATTACCACCTAAAAAAGCGGCACGACCTGCGGTACACGATTGTTGACCGTAATAGTCGGTGAAAGAAACTCCTTCTTCGGCTATCCGGTCGATGTTGGGTGTTTTATAGCCCATCATCCCACGGTTGTTATGACTGATATTCCATGTGCCGATATCGTCACCCCAGATGATAAGGATGTTCGGCCTGTCTGCCGGCGAGGCAGGCTTTTCTTGTCCCAAAACTAGTAAGGGCAGGACCAAAAGCATTAAAAATGTACTTTTTAGATTTGAAAACATGATAACTAAATATTAATGAATTACTTGATTAAGTTCACTTACGGATAGATCCGGTTCCAGTCCGACTTCATATCAACAACAGTCCAGCCTTTTTGTTTAGCTTCATCGAGGCCTTTATCGAGTTGTCCGATGTGTGATTCCCGGTCATACGCCCATTCTCTTTCGGCGTCGGTGTGATGGATATAAACCATCAGGCGTTTGCCTTCGCCCGAAGCGGTCCATTGTAACATTTGCAGGTCGCCGTCGGAATTGCCAAATGCAGCTACCGGTTTTCGGCCGATAAAACGGTAAATCCCAACCGGTTTTCCTTCTTTGTCATCGATAAATTCTATCTCGGGCAGTTTGTTGATCTGCGGTTTCCCTTCCTTCATTTCAAACTGATGTTTGCCGTAGCTCCCGATCACCTGCTCGGGTGGAATGCCATACACTTCTTCGGTCCAGGGGCGCATAAAATCGAGGCCGCCACCCGAAACGATGTAGGTTTTAAAACCATTCGCTCTCAGGTAATCCAACACCTCCAGCATGGGTTGAAAGATCATTTCCTTATACAATTTACCGGTTTTGGGATGTTTGGCCGTGTTGATCCAATCTTTTACGATGTTGCTGAATTCATCGGTTGTTACTCCAGAGTGGGAGGTTAAAGTGAGGGTTAACAGGCCTTTAACACCTGATTTCAGAACGGTTTCCATATCATCTTCCAGAACGGCTTGAAACGGTTGTTGTTCTTTCCATTCGGGATGGTCGGAAGCCATTTGTTTGATGCGGTCCATGGCAAACAAAAACTGGAAATACATCGGTTGTTCGCTCCACAGGCAACCGTCATTATCAAAAGTAACAATCCGTTCATTTTCCGGGATAAATGATTTGCTGTTAGGATCGGTGGTTGTTTTTACAAAACTGATGATGGCTTGTTTGGCGCTGCCTTCGTTCCAGGAAGGGAGCGGATCTGTTTCAGTCTGCCCGGTAGCAGTTTGTTTCGCGGGTTGCTCACACGACATGAAGCCAAGCAAAACAATAAAAAACAGAAAATGTAATAATCTGATCGTTTTTAATCTTTTCATAGTTAAAATATATAATGTTATGTTCAGTCGGTTGGTAAAAGCGGTATCTGCACTGCCAGTTCATAATCGATCAGGGCAGTAATTTTATTTTCAACCTGAAAATATAGCGCAGCTTTAGCCTCAGGCAAAATTCTTTTGATCTTTTTATAATAGGTTTTCGTTAGTTTTAACGCATCCTGTTTGTATTCCATCACATTGCTCCAGAGTTCGTCGGCCTTTTCATCGGTCATGTTCTCGTAATGATTGGCATAATCAAAAATGAGATCGACCCTGCGCGATTCGAGGTCCGACATTTTCGCATTGTATTCGTCATACAGGGGCCAGAACAATTCTCCTTCGGGTTCTGACAGACGCATAACATCAGATACAGCAGCTTTCTTTTCCATTTTAAGAACCGTTTTCAACAGTTCATAATAATCTTTTGTATCCTGCGACATCGCGGGGAAGAGCAGTACCAGGGTGAGGCTTAACAGCACTAATTTTTTCATGATAGTAATTTTTAGTTATTATTCTGAATTTGATCGGTTGCCGGATCGACTATTTTTTTAGCCCAATCGGGATGTCGGCATGTATATAAAATGCTGTCGGAGATCCGTTAACATCTTTACTTTTTATCACATCAACCAAACTGTAGTAATACCGAATGCCGATACTCATACCCAATCCTTTCATCATCTTGTATCCCAATCCACCTGAAATTCCTGCATCGATGCGTGCAATATTCTCCCTGATGTCTTTTTCGAATGTGAGATCATTATCGTTGTTTATGGAATTCCTGAATTTATCTGTTGCGCTGTTCCTGAGGCCGACCTGTCCCCCGGCGCTGATGAAAAATTTGTTTTGGAATCGGTACTTGATTTCAAGCGGTACATAAAAATAGCCGATCTCACGGCTGATGCTGCCACCCGTAAATACCGAATCGAGCTCAGGATCAGCCAGGGAATAAGGCGAATACCCCGCATCACCCACTTTGGATTTTACCAGAACGCCGGTATATAAATACCAGGGCTTGTCCTGATTTAGTAAAAAATCGAAATAGAATCCCAGGAAAAAAGTGTTGAGGTGGTCAGGGCCGCTGTCGCCTCTCATATTTGTTAAACCATACCCCCCTGTCAGTCCAAATTCGATTTTACCCGAGTTTAATTTATCCCCCAGCAACAATGAAATAAGTATCTGAGACTTGCCTGTTTGCGTTGCTAACAAAGCAGATAACAAAAATACAGCGATCAACAGGTTACGTTTTTTCATTGTGAAGCTCATGTTAAGTTGTTTCTGAAAGCTGACATTTTTAGCTCACTATTTTTGCAAATCGCCATGCTATCATGTTTGTATTAGTTGCTAAAGAAATTCAGCGTATCTCTGTTACCATTCCCAGCCCAACCCGGTTTGCAGCACATAATCGGTTTCGCTGGCCCCTTCGGCCGGCTGGTTATCGTAATTGAGCGTAAATCCAAGATGAATATAAAAATCGTAGGGAAGGTCGTATTTCGTATCGAATTCAAAGTCGGAACGCCACCTTCCCTGTTCCGTGATCCCTGGATAAACAACCACCTTGGTCAGGATATCGATATCGCCTACATCAAACATGTTGTATTCGGTTCCGAGCACACCTTCCCAGCTTTCACGGCTTTCGATGTCGCCGGAATATGATTCGTTGTTGTAGTTGACACCAGCCAGAAATCCCCAGTAAATTGAATTTGTGTGTATCGCATATTTACCGATCCCGGTGGTTGCATTCAAACGCAGATCGAGTTTCTGTTCGGTGTTCGACAATCCGTTCACGGATCCCAGGATGTAAAAGTCTGTGGGCAGATAATACCGATACGAAAGCCCGCCGTCGCTCCGTTTGGTAGCACCCACATCATCCTGCACCGAACTGATCTGGTTAAAATTACCTTTGGCCGACCAGCGTTTGGCGAGGTAACCGATCGTGGCACGGCTATTCCATTGTTGCAGGTTGTTAGCCTTGGTCAGGTTGAAACCTATGTCGATGGTCGCATACAACTGATCCCAAAAACCCTTATCCAACGATTGGAGGTAAACAACGTCATCAAATGTTAAATATACCGGCCCTTCATCAGTTATGATCTTTACTTTCCCTTCCGGGCTCGTTTCGATGGTTCCGTTGAAACGTATACCGTCGGTTGTTGAAACCAGGAAATAGGTAATGGAGTAAATCTCTTTAACGCCGCTCCACTCGATGCTAAAATCCTTGTCGCTGTAATCGGTCTCAATGGTTAAAACACCCCGGGTCATCTCTTTTATTTCACCGGTAACATAATTGCCGTTTTTAAGGACAACAGAATCGGCTTGCGAAATAGCTGCCTGAGGCAATAGGTGCATCAAAAACATGAGCAGTGCTAAAAACCTGAAATCCTTTAAAGTTCTTATTATCTTCCGGATATACTCCAAATCAATATTTTTATTTGTTTTCGACAGGCGGAACCGGATATTTTTTCATCAATGCATGGACCACCCTGGGAATATTTCTTTCACGGGTATTCGGATTCTCGTCGATGGTTTTGCTGGCAATACCTTCCCATAACAACTGCTCATTCGATTTATCGTACACATCACAAACGAGGGTTCCAACTTTGTAATCGTATGTATTGACTGAGGTTGTAGTGTAGGCAGGTCCCCAGCCCCAACCGGGTCCGTAACCGTAATAGCCACCGTAATAACCACCCATGTGGCTTGTAGTAGCTGTGGTTTCTCTTTTTTGTTCGATCACAATAAAAAGTGTGACAATGAGATCACCACCCGATTCAACGAGTTTGAGTCCCCTTTTAGCAAACTCCTGTGCAAAGGCATCTTCTATACGTGTTTTATCCAGTCCGTTGAGTACCTTATCGCTCTCTTTGGCCCAGCCATAATATTCGAAAGTTTTGTACTGGCTGAAATCGACGGATTTGTCATAATCGGCGGTAATCCTCAGGCTGGAACATCCGGATAGTAATAACCATATCCCAACCACCGAAAACAAAAGGTGTAGATAATATCTTTTCATAGTGTATAATCTTAAAGTTATAAAGGTTTTTTGCAAAAGTAAGTACAAAATATGAAATGAATTTTTTGACGTTACAATCTCAGGATATGAAAAATTTTGCCGGATTGTTCACCCGATGTTACAAAACCTCAATTAAAATTTATACTGATTCATCTCTTTTCATTGATCAAAAACCCGTTTAAAGTGTTTAATTTCACGCTAAATATTTAAATTTTAATTTTGCCGATTGTTAAAAACACCGATATTGATAAGGAAATTCCCGGAGTTGGGAAGAATCCGCAAACAATATGCAGGACAACAGAAAGGTTATGCGTTTAGCCACTTTTGATTTTCGGTGATTTGAGCAAATTAAATTGTTTACCAGAATATCATCAAACTATGAAGTTCAAACATCTGGTTTTCTTATCCGGTTTTGTTGTTACAACCACTTTTTCCGGTTGTAATCAAACAACAGAAAATAAAGAAACCGCAGGTACAAAGCCCAACATTCTGCTTGTGGTTGCCGACGATCTGGGATTTAGCGATGTTGCGCCTTTCGGTGGAAACATCCACACTCCTGTGATTTCACGACTGGCCAATGAAGGCCTTGCCTTTTCGAATTTTCATGTGCAACCGACCTGTTCTCCTACCCGTTCATCTTTGTTAACAGGTAGTGATAATCATGTGGCTGGCATCGGCATTATGTCGGAAATGGAATATCCCGAACTGGCTGCACTCAACCTTCCCGGTTACCAGGGTGCTTTGACGAAACAGGTAGTAACCATTCCTGAAGTTCTGCGCCGGTACGGATACCATACCTATATGGTCGGAAAATGGCATTTGGGCGAAGATCCCGGACAGGATCCCTATGACCGGGGATTTGAGGAAACCTTTATTCTCGGCACTGGGGGCGGGAGCCACTGGGATGACAAAAAAGCACTATCGCCATTGCAGCACATGGATTATACCCGAAACGGAAAACCGGTGGAACTGCCCGAAGATTTTTATTCATCAAGAAACTATACCGACTCTCTGATCAGTTTTATCGATAAAAACAAAGCCGATAAAAAACCTTTTTTTACTTATTTGTCCTACACAGCAGTTCATGATCCGCTTCACGTTCCCGAAGATTATATCGAAAAATACAAGGGAAAATTCGACATGGGCTGGGACTCGCTTTGGATTGAGCGGCTGGAAAACCTGAAAGCACTGGGAATCATTTCGAAAGAGGTAAACAGGTTTTCCAAAAATCCCCAGATCCCTGCCTGGGATAGCCTGCCTCTAGCGGCTAAGGAACAATTTGCAAGAGACATGGAAGTGTATGCAGGCATGCTTGAATACCTCGATCTGAGTATTGGCCGGGTGTTCGATTACCTGAAAAAGGAAGGAATGTACGACAATACCCTGATCATTTTTATGTCGGATAACGGGGCAAACGGAGCCACGGCTACACTTTACCCGGGAAATGAAGACGGCGAATACCTGGGCACTTTCGATAATTCGATTGCTAACCGCGGACTGAGAAACTCCTATATCGAAACAGGGGCAGGCTGGGCGCAGGCATCATCATCACCTTTCCGCTATTTTAAAAGTTTTGCTACAGAGGGAGGGATCAGGGTTCCACTCATCATTAAGACCCCCGGAAATATGGAGAATGCCGGTGAATGGAACCACGGATTTGTTCATGTAACCGATATTATGCCCACCGTACTGGAGTTTGCGAACGCTCTGTATCCGGAAAAATATAACGACAACGACATTCATCCGCTCATTGGAGAATCGATAATGCCGGTGCTAACAGGGGATTCGGTTACGATTCATACAAACGATGGATTCGGGTGGGAACTGTTCGAGATGAAAGCATATATCCTGGGCGACTGGAAACTACTCCGGCTGCCGCAACCCTTTGGTACCGGGGACTGGGAGCTATACAACCTGAAAGACGATCCTGCTGAGACAACAGACCTGTCAGCCCAATTCCCCGACATAAAATCAGCGTTGATTGAGAATTGGAATAAATATGCTGAAAACAACGATGTGTACGACCACAATGGTCATTTCGATGAATTGTACCGGAAAAATTATATGCCACCGGAAAACGATTAACAAATCTTTTCATGAGCCTGGATCAACGACAGTTAATTGTTATTGAGCATGCTGGAAAATGGAATTCA
>JAGQVF010000121.1:0-19703 GCA_020438135.1 Bacteroidales bacterium
TCAATCCGGCCAGGTTGATGGCTGCACGGTCGCCCACGAAAACTTCTTCTGTTGAACTGCCATGCCGTTCGAGTCCCCGGATCTTTACTTTTTTAGCTTTTCCCGGAAGCAGGTACAAATCTTTTCCCTGACTGATCTTTCCTTCAAGCACCGAACCGGTGACTACAAATCCTATCCCCTTAACATTGAAAATGCGATCGATATACATGCGGAAGCGGTCGGTGATCTCTTTCTCTTTGACTTTTGGGATGATCTTTTCGATTTCTTCGATAAGCAAGTCAATTCCTTTTCCCGAAAGTGATGAAACCGGCACGATGGGCGCGTTTTCGAGCCTTGTTCCTTCAACAAATTCTGAAATCTCAAGCTGGTTGAGTTCGATCATCTCTTCATCAACCAGATCAGCTTTATTGAGCACGATGATGCCATGCTGAACACCCAGCATTTCGATGATCTGCAAGTGCTCCCTGGTTTGGGGCATGATACCGCTGTCGGCTGCCACCACCAGCAAAACGATGTCGATACCATAAGCTCCTGCCACCATTGTTTTGATGAAATCCTTATGTCCCGGCACATCCACAATCCCTACCGATTCTCCGGAGGGAAGATCAAGGTGGGTAAACCCGAGGTTAATGGTGATGCCGCGCTCCTTTTCCTCTTTGTGCGTGTCGCAGTCGAAGTTAGTCAGCGCCTTGATAAGGGCAGTTTTTCCATGGTCGACATGACCGGCGGTTCCAATGATCAGATGTTTCATGCGAGGCTGACTTTTGTTTGGTTAACGATTTCTGCAACCAGATCAATATCTTTATCCTGTAAAGTGAGTACATCAAAATAGAGTTCTCCTTTTTTCAAGACCGCGATCACCGGTTTGGGCTGTTGCATCAAGCGGTAATATAGATTTTCCATGAAGGTGGCCCTGGATTTATTCGATTTAAAATCTCCGCTAAGCTTCACGGCAAAACTTTTAACGGCTTCATCGGGTAAAGCGCCGCCACCGCAGTAACCTTCACTTTCAGTAAGCTCTGCGTGGATTTTATGCTTTTTTAAAGCTTTTTGCAGTTTTTCAGCGCGCTTTTTTAGAGCAGAAATTGGTTGCTGTAAAGTGCTGAAAATGGTGTTGTGTTTTTCCAGTAGATTATCATCCAGGTAATGGCTCAAAGCTGTTTCCATGAAAGCCAGGGTAGTTTTGCCAACTCGTAATGCCCTCACCATCGGTTCCTTTTTAAGGATGGAGATGTATTTGGCTTTCCCGGCGATGATACCTGCTTGAGGGCCACCAATGAGTTTGTCGCCGCTGAAAGTGACCAGGTCAATTCCCTGTGCTAAGGTTTCCCGAACGTCAGGTTCACCTTTTAAGACCGGAACATTGGTTTTTCGGAGCAATCCCGATCCCATGTCGTAAATAACCGGAATATGGTGTTTTTTCCCTAGTTTGACCAGCTCCGGCAAATCCACTTCTTGCGTAAATCCTTTGATCACGTAATTCGATTTATGTGCTTTGAAAAGCATGGCAGTTTCTTCAGAAATTGCTTTTTCATAATCTTTCAGGTGGGTTTTGTTAGTTGCGCCCACTTCCACCATAGTACAATCAGATGCAGCCATGATCTCGGGCAACCGGAATGATCCACCGATTTCGATCAGTTCACCCCTGGAGACCACCACTTCCCTCGACTTTGCAAAAGTGCGCAAAACCAACATCACAGCAGCGGCATTGTTGTTTACTACCAGAACATCTTCAGCTCCGGTTAAATATTTGAGTTTGGGGGTGAGGTGCGAATGGCGGGAACCGCGCTCGCCTTTGTCCAGATCGAATTCAAGGTTATTGTATCCTTTGAGGGTTTCCATGGCTTCGCTAAGCACCTGATCACTGAAAGGTGCTCTTCCAAGGTTGGTGTGAACGATCACGCCTGTAGCATTGTAAACCGGTTTCAGGTTTTTACCGGTAAGGTTTTGAATGAACTCAGCCACTTTTTTAATGATCCAATCCTCTGACGGAGGACTTTTGAACTTGCTGATGTTTTGCCTTATGCCGTTCAAAGTCTCACGGATGGCAAACTTCACCAGTTCGAGATTGAATTTGTTTATCAATTCCCTGATACCCGATGCGTTGAGGAGTTTGTCAACAGCCGGGATTTGTTTGAATATGTCTTGTTTTTCCTGCATAAAAGTGCAATTGTTTTGTTTGGTTCTTTGATTTTCATGGATCGATGGAATAATGGAATGTTGGAATACAGGGCTCGCAGGGTCGGGTAGGAGTGATTTGTGTAATCCTCGCATTACTAAGTTTTGCCGGGAGATCCTGACCAAACTTCCGCTTCGCTACAGTTTGTCAGGATTTTACAACACTAACCTTTCAGTTCGCTTCGCTCCTGTTGTTAAGTGTTGTAAAGCAGAGAGGGCAGGAATCGAACCTGCCACAGCCGGTTTTATCCGTCTGTTACTGGTTTTGAAGACCAGTTGGAACACCAGTCCCGTCCTCTCTAAAAAACACCCGGAAATTTGAATAACAGCAGCTTCCCGGGTGAAATTATTAACAAAAATATTGAAAATTTTTATTTGAGTAGAACAATCTTGCCCGAGATAACTTTTCCATCGGAAGTTATTCTGTACAAATAGCTACCTTTCTGAACTTTGGAATTATGTCGATCCATTGCATTCCATCGTACCTGATGCTCACCCGAAACCAAATATTTTTCCAGAATGTTGCAAACCAACTTTCCATTCAAGTCGTAGATATCAACCGTAACAAATCCGGGTTTGTCCAGCACAAATTGTATATTAGTCTGCTCAGTGAAAGGATTTGGAGCACTCAGGTGTTTCCCAAATACCTGCTGAACATTCTCCTTCAAAGTTGTGATAGGGTTATATCCCAGGAAATAATTGATATACTCACTGAATAAATACTCTTTCAGATTGAGTGAGTCGGAATTAGCCACTGCTGCAACAATCACACTTGAAGAAATTGCTTTATATCCTGCGGTTTCATTGATAAAAACCCTGCCAAATCCATCTTCGCTACTAAAAAGTAATTCGCTTCCCTGCGATTCCATTCTGTCGACACTGTAATGAGGGCTGATTCCCCCACGGTAATCAAATTTCAGATTTTCAGAGCAGTTGTTGCAACCGCCTTTCAGATTAACCACTTCATCATCGTCACCATCATTCAGGTAATGTATTCCTAAATATTCAAAGAACTCAGTATTATCATAATCGTATCCGATATTAACACTTTCAAAATAAAGATTACCGCCATTGTTAAGGTAATTCATAAGTTTTTGCTGATCGGCTGCATTTGCCAGACCAGGAGGGGTAAGACCTCAGTCAACACAAAAACACCCCATGGTGCTGAAAACTATATCGTATGACTCAAGATTGTCAGGCAGATAATTTACCGTTTCATAATTAAATCCGGCATTGTCAAGTATCCTTTGTAATCCCTTCGAAGGTCTTATCATATCTCCCTTATCAGGGTCCTGAACAGTTTGAATTCCGTTGTCATAGTTCCATACCAAAATATTATGTGGTATGCCCGGATCAATCCTTATAAAGTGTGATTCAGAAGAATTGTTGCCTTCAAAGTCATCCTGATCACATTCAACAATGCCATAAAAAGCTGTATTATAAGCTGCATTCGACATCCAATCGATATCAATATACGCATTATCCTGAGGTAATATGGGTTCAGTTCCCGCAACATTTGCGATAATCTGACCTGTTTTGTGATCCAGAACTTCTACATTGTAGTCTGAAATAACTTCCGTACCGTTGTTTCTAACCGACAAGGTCCAGGTATTTGTCTCTCCTAATTGAACCGTGGTTGGGCCCGTAAAATCACTCACGCTCAGATCATAATCATAATAAGCGG
This sequence comes from Bacteroidales bacterium, assembly GCA_020438135.1. Lineage (GTDB taxonomy): Bacteria > Bacteroidota > Bacteroidia > Bacteroidales > JAADJA01 > JAADJA01. The sequence continues at coordinate 3,863 of JAGQVF010000121.1, forward strand.
TTAAGCTCAGGTCGTAAATATTCCAATAGTTCCAGTTAAAAGTTGAAACACCATAAGTCCTGAATTTAAATTTTACCGTTTGTCCTGCATAGGGTTCAATTGAAAATGTAATGTATTCTCCTCCAATGTCTCCCCAATCGCCCTGCTGAAGTGAGTATTCCCACAAAAGGATTTCTTCACCTTCGGTAATGATATAGATTTCAGCAAATTCATCAGGGCTGTTTGTAAAAACATCGAGGTATTGAGAAACCATCATTTCACCCACAAAATCGTCGAGCTGGATATAGGGTGAAGTGGCCGAAAGGTCGAAATTGTTGTAGGAAGGTGTCCAGGAGAATATCAATTGATTATCCGACACCGTCCAGTTGTCCTGCAAATACCATCCCTGGCTCGAACCAAAATCCTCTGACCAGTATGTGGTTTGCCCGAAGACAGGCAACTTAAAAATCAACAACAGCAACCCGATAAAAAGTAACTTTTTCATCAGTAAAAGATTTTGAAGCTAAAATAGTTAAAAATATGTTTATACGACAATATGATAATTTGTTTGGTTGTACAATGGATGACATGTTTTATTATATGTCGGAATTCTGAAATTGAGATAAATAAACTTTGATAACATCTAAAATGAATTCATTTTAAAATCAACGGGCCTGCTTCAGATTTCTATCTTTATTTTTTGTTTTAAGATGTATTAACATTGGTGTCGGAAAACATTATTTAATTTTGACCATTAATAAATACCGGAAATTGTAAGTGATGATCAAGATTTTAAAACATGTGAGTTGTGGAATTAAAATAGAAACCGGCTTGAAGTTTTTGTTTTTTTTGATACCTGTTTTGCTGTCGTTTGCATTTTGTTCAAAGGTGGAAGCTCAGAATTTCAGGATAAAATGCAACATTGAAGGAGTGCAGGATTCGGTTATATACATGGCTTATTATTTTGGTGATAAAACCTACCTGATCGATACTGCATACAGAAACGGGAAAAGCAAATATGTTTTCGAAGGAGATTCATCTTTGCCCGGAGGTATTTACATCCTCGCAGGTCAGGACAATACCAAATACCTTGAACTTATTATCGATAAGGAGCAGCGGTTTGGGTTTAAAACCAGCAAGGATAAAATGCCATCGGATATTGAATTCGATCATTCCATTGATAACACGATATTCTATGATTATATCAATTTCAATGTAGATAAAAGGAAAAAGATAGAACAACTGAAATCCCGCCTACGAAATTTTTCAAGTCAGCCTGATTCAGTCGGTAAACTTCAGAAAAGGATAGACAGCTTATTTATATTGCTCGAAAACTATAGGGAAAACCTTGTTGCGGATCATCCTGAAAGTTTTGTATCTGAATTGATCACTGCCATGCAGGAACCCCGAATGAAACTACCGGATGACCATCCTGTTACACGCTCAGATTCACTTATTGCTTATGTGCAATACCGCAAACATTATTGGGATGATTTTGACGTATCAGATGATCGTTTATTAAGAACACCTTTGTTTCACAACAGACTTTCAAATTATTTTAACCATGTATTATATCAGCATCCCGATACGATCATCGCTGCAGCGGATTCATTAATTGAAATGGCAAGGCCCAATAAGGAGACTTTTAAATACATTGTGTGGTACCTTACTTTTACTTTTGAAACCAGCAAAGTGATGGGCTTCGATGAGATACTGGTGCATATGATCGATTCTTATTATGCAACCGGACAGGCATACTGGGCTGAAGAATCTACAGTGAAATCTTTGAAGAAAAGAGCCAATGAACTTCGCAATGTGCTGATTGGTGAACCCGCACCCGACCTTATCATCCTTGATACAAATAATTCATTTACTTCATTGTATCGTTATCAGGCTCCATATATGGTTGTGTTGTTTTACGAATATGATTGTGGCCATTGTAAAAGAGAGATCAAAGAGCTTAAAAAATGGTATGAAGAAGACACCATTGGATTTAAGGTGTTTGCCGTGTGTACAGATACCTCTCTCGTGGCCTGGAAAAAATTCATCCGAAAGAATGATCTGCCATGGATTCATGTAAATGCCACCAGAAGTGTTACACCCGACTATCATACCTTGTATGATATTATGGTAACCCCCACAATTTACCTGTTGGATAACAAGAAAAAGATCATTGCCAAAAGGCTGAAAACCGAACAGCTGCGGCCTTTTCTTACAAACTATCACAAAATGAGACGCAAAGACGAATGATCCCGGCTTTTCCAATTATGGTATTTATTTAAAACAAAATCGGATACATGCCGTAGAACGCATGTAATGTAATCTGTCTTGTTTTATTATGAATACTAAAGTGATGAAAGCAAAATTTTTGGCCGGCAAACTTGTACTTCTCTATTTTATTATCGGCCTTTATAATCCGGTAACTGCACAATGTCCGGTGGATGTTTCATTTACCATCGGGCAACACTGTGACAGTCTTATTTTCCAGAATACCTCAACCTTAAGCGGTGGTGCCGTAGATAGTGTGAAGTGGATTTTTGGCGACGCTACTGTGCTTACGATTGATTCGCCTCCTTTCGACGAACCGGTTTCTCACGTATATGGTTCACCGGGTGAGTTTTTCGTGTATCTCGAAGTCTATAACAATTTCATGGGTGGCTGCATGGAGTTTTTAAAAGATACCCTTTATATCGACTATCCAAATTCAGCATTTGCTGTTGTAAAGGGATGTTTGGGAGATACTACTTTCTTTAACGATAATACGGTTTCAAATGCCGATTCAATTATTTCCTGGTTTTGGAACTTTGACGACGGATCCTATTCATCTGATCAAAATGCAACCCATGTCTATACCATCAGTGGCTCATACAATATTTCACTTGCAGTAGAAAATAATTACGGATGTACCGACACGCTTATGAAACCAAAAGTGATTGAAAGTCCTGAAGCGGGATTTATTGCAGATACGGTTTGTTTGGGTTCGGCAACTCATTTTACAGATACATCCACGTATATTCAGAGTGCTGTGGTTGGGAGGTATTGGGATTTTGGAGACGGAAATACCAGTACGCAAACCAATCCTTCAAATACATTTTCAACGGCCGGAGTGCACAGTGTTAAACTTATTGTGACCAGTATGGCCGGATGTCAGGATTCGGTTATTTCAGATATATATGTTGCTCCACTTCCGGAAGCAAGCTTTACTCTCGAAGCCGGATGCCGAAACGATACAACCTTCTTTTATGATGCTTCAACAGCAAATGCAGGTGAAATAAATTTCTGGGAGTGGGATTTCGGAGATGGCAGTCCGCTGGTTTATGCTAAAGATACTTTTCATGTGTATAGCAGTGATGGTAGTTACAATATTACACTTACAGTTGTGAACAGTTTCGGTTGTACCGATGATACATCCTTTGTATATCAGATCAGCACTCCTTCTGCAGGATTTGCAGCTAACTCAGTCTGTTTTGGTGAAACAATATTTTTTAATGACACTTCTTCGGCAGGTGTTCAACCGATAACCGATTGGTATTGGGATTTTGCCGACGGCAACGTCTCTTATGCCGAAGATACCATCTATCTTTATACCTCACCCGGTGAATTTGATGTTATGCACGTTGTTTCAAATGCCCTTGGATGCTCTGATACTGTTACGCATACTGTAGTTGTTGATACCCTGCCTGAAGCGATCTTCAGTTATACAGCAGGTTGTTTGGGAATGCCTACTTTCTTTTATGATGAATCCATAGCACATAGCGATGAGATCACTGACTGGTACTGGGATTTTGGTGATGGATCCATTTCATTGCTGAAGAATCCGTGGCATATTTTTGCGGATACAGGTACCTATATTGTATCATTTTTCGTTACCAATTCAAATGGATGCTATTCTGAAATGATCGAAGTTCCAATTACCGTAACTTATCCACCCATCGCAGAATTTGCAGCCAATACAGTTTGTTTCGGTGATACCACGTTTTTTATCAATCAAACAGATACACAAAACGTTGATATCGCAACCTGGCGCTGGACATTTAATGATCCTTTGGCCGGTGCCAACGATACTTCTTATCTTTTTGAGCCAAATCACCTATATTCAAATCCTGGCATTTATACGGTAAAGTTGTATGTTGAAAATATATCGGGATGTCTTGATTCAATTGTGCATACTATTCATGTCGACTCCATTCCGGAAGCAGATTTTATCATGCCGGATACAATAGCCATTAATAAACAATTTACGATAGCGGATCTCTCTATTCCCCATGGTTCACCTATACTTTACCGATACTGGGATTTTGGTGATGGTAACAATGCAACCAATATCAATCCGGTTATTCATAGCTATGATGCCTCAGGACAATATGATGTGTGCCTCACCATTGAAGATGTAAACGGGTGTAGCCATCAGAAATGCGATTCGATAAAGATTTCTACACCCCCGTCGGCCAACTTCTTATGGGCTTCCGATACTACATTTGATACGTATTTTTATGATGAATCATTACCTGAACAGGATGTAGTTAACTGGTATTGGGATTTTGGTGATCCTACAACCGCAAACGATACGATTTCAGGTATGCCTGACCCGGTATATACTTATCCTGCAGAGGGTTTTTATGAGGCCTGTCTGCATATTGTTGACCGGTTTGGAGGTGAACATGATACCTGTAAAAGTGTGTATGCCGGAAATGCTGTCATAGCCAATTTCTCATACAAGGGTGTTTGTCTTGGTGATACTACCTGGTTTTTCGATAATTCATACAGCCCAATTTCTGCAGGATTTGAGCAATGGTTCTGGGATTTTGGAGATGGAACCACAAACACACTTTTGGAGCCAAAAGATACTGTTTCGCATAAATATCCCGGTCCGGGTACTTACGAAGTAAAACTGGGCATATCAGCTAATATCAATGGTTTTTTTATGACGGATACAATGTTCACAACGCTGCGGGTTTTTGAAAATCCAGATGCTGAAATCGATTCGACAGATCTGGGCGTTTGTTTTGGAACACCGATCAACTTCAAAGACTTGTCACAATTTAATCAGCAACACGATCCGATTTCAAGTTGGTTGTGGGATTTTGATAACCGGGGTGATTCAGCCTTTGTTAAAAATCCTGTACATAATTATGCCGATACGGGTGCTTTTAATGTGAAGCTAAAGATCATTACTGAACATGGTTGCACCAGCACCGATTCTGTTATGGCCCATGTGAATTTCTCGCCCAAATTCCCATTTGTGGTTAAAAATCCATGTGTGAATTCTCCTGCACTTTTTAAGCCGGTGTACGACAGTTCAAAAATTAAGATCACTTCATGGTTCTGGGATTTTGGCGATAACCTGGATACGAATAACACATCTTTCGACAGGAATCCTACCCACATTTACGATCGTGTTGACTTGTATAAGGTGACTATGAAAATGGATGCTTATAATTGCCCCGGGGATACTTCGCTTACTGTTCTTATAAAACCGATTCCATACAGCGACTTTTCATTTGTAAAAGATTTTAATGATGTTCAGGGTCGAACAAAGTTCAAAAACAATTCAATTTATGCAACTTCATATTTATGGGATTTTGGTAACGGGAATCAATCAACCGTTCCTGATCCCATCGAGGTGTATGAGCAAGACAGCACATATACCGTCACTTTAATTTCTACAAACGAATATACCTGTTCGGATACCAGCAGATATGAAATAAAAGTATTTTTTAAAGGATTATATTTCCCAACGGCCTTTTCACCCAATAATCCGAACGATCTGATCCGTGAATTTACCCCCAAAGGTGTAAACCTGGCCAAGTATCAGGTGCAGGTTTTCGATATGCGTGGAAACATGGTGTGGGAATCGGATAAACTCGACGAAAACGGAACACCGGCTGAAAGCTGGGATGGATATTATAACGATGTGCTAATGCCTCAGGGTATGTACGTTTGGAAGGCAAGCGGCGTTTTCAGGGATGGTTCGGTTTGGATCGGGCAGGATTTCAGTGGTGACGATAATCCAAAGACAAACGGCGTGGTTACATTAATAAGATAGCCGTTCATTTTGCTATCATTGCAATCTTTAGTATGGAGAGACCGGAAAGCCGGTCTCTTTTTTTTATTTGGTTCCTCTCCAATCCGCACTTTTCACACTTTTTAAATCTGCAATCCGTTATTAGAGATCATTATTGGTTACTTTTGCGTCCGAATTTTAGATCTGATTGTTGTCGATGGAGTTTGTAAATCCCGGTTTCCTATATGGCTTGTTTGCGATCGCTGTTCCTGTGGTTATTCATCTTTTTAATTTTCGCAGGTTCAGGAAAGTCTATTTTACCAATGTCACTTTTATTAAAGAATTAAAACAGGAAACCCAGAAACAATCAAAAATAAGACACCTGCTTGTTTTAATCGCAAGAATTTTGGCAATAGCCAGCCTTGTAATTGCTTTTGCCCGACCTTATATACCTGTTGCTGATACAATTATCGAAACACAAAAATCAAATGCAGTCAGCATTTTTATCGATAATTCATTTAGCATGTCAACGGAAGGAGAAAAAGGACAACTTTTTGATGTGGCCAGAGAGAAAGCTGCCGAAATCGCTTCCATTTATAAATCATCGGATAATTACCAGTTATTGACTAATGATTTTGAAGGACGACATCAACGACTTTTTAGCCGTGATGAATTTTCACAATCATTGGATGAAATTTCGCTTTCTCCGGCCATCAAAAATATCGATGAGGTCATGAACCGGCAGCAGGAAATCCTGAAAGAGTCTGCAGCGAAAGCTAAAACAGCTTATATTATTTCTGATTTTCAGGAAGTTTTTTTAAATCCCAAATTAACGATAGGTGATTCGATGGTACGGTATTTTCTGGTGCCTGTCAAAGCGACCCATACCGATAACCTTTATATAGACAGCGTTTGGTTCGAAAGCCCGGTTCAGCAAAAGGATCAGCTTGCCGAACTTAAAGTAAAAATCAGGAACAGCGGTAATACAGCTCTTGAGAAAATTCCAGTTAAGCTGATCCTGAACGGATTGCAAAAATCGCTGGCCAGTCTCGACATCGGTGCAAATGAATCCAAAGATCTGTTGATGCCATATTCAAATCCGGGTTCAGGAATCCAATATGGAAAAGTGGTTTTGAATGATCATCCTGTAAGCTTTGACGATGCTTTTTATTTCTCCTATCAGGTGGCGCCTGTTATCAGGGTTTTAGCCATAAACGGAGATGAATCCAACAACTACCTGACAACCATGTTTGGTAACGATTCATCATTTGTGTTTCAAAATGTCAATGAAAAAAATGTTGATTATTCATCCTTGCAGGATCACGATTTACTAATTCTTAACGAACCTGAAATTATCGCCGGCGGACTTGAACAATCACTAACCTCTTATCTTGATGAAGGCGGTAGTTTGATCATCATCCCACCTTCAGGCAATGCGGTTAATGCAACCAACACATTTTTGAAAAAACTTGTAAATCTTGATTTAGGCAAAGAAGACACATCATCCTTCAATGTTGATTATCTGAATCTCCAACATCCGTTGTATGCTGATGTATTTGATGATATGCCTGAAAACATTGATTTACCTCTTGTTAAAAACAGCCGGGAGATGAATTTTTATGGCCGGCCCGATTACGAGGTTCTTTTAAAACTTCAGAATGGAAATCCTTTTTTAATCAAACACACCGAAGGCAAAGGGAAATTGTATGTTTTTTCATCCTCGCTCAGAACCGGCTCCGGTAATTTTGTAAAACATGCATTGTTTGTACCTACTTTGTATAAAATTGCCATAACGAGTGTTCCATTCAGCAAACTATTTTATACCATTGGTGAAGATGCTTTTATCGAAATAGTAGAGCACGTAAAAGAAAACGAAAAACCGATGGTGATCAGGTCGGTTGATAACCCTTTCGAGTTTATTCCTGAGAGCAGAAGATCAGATCACACAGATGGACTTTTTGTTCATGACCAGGTGAAAGAAGCGGGCAACTATACATTGCTCTCTGATGAAAACCCGGTTCAGGGGCTCTCATTCAACTTTAATCGTGAAGAATCGGAGATGGGTTTCAAAACTAACGCAGAGATTCAGTCGTGGATCGCAGATAACCGGTTAAAAAACGTTCAGCTAATTGAAGAAGGTGGGCAGGTTTTTACCGAAAAAATTTCGCAGATCAACCAGGGAATCAGTCTGTGGAAATGGTTTGTTCTGGCAGCCTTATTATTTCTGTTGGTTGAGGTCATTTTGCTTCGGGTCCTCAAAAACTAAATCGAACCGTTTTCGCCGCGAAATCGATCAAATTTCCTAATTTAGCAAGCGGTTTCAATGCTCAATATGACTGAAGGCGCTGCAAATGAATACAAGTTCTATGATGATCCACTGCAATTTTACAATGCGATGCTGGATGATATTGCCAGGGCAAAAAAATATATTTACCTCGAAACTTACCGCTTTAATAACGATTTTATAGGGATAAAATTCAGAGATGCTCTTGCACGGAAAAGCAAGCAGGGAGTTGAAATAAAACTGTTGATGGACTCCTGGGGTACTTCGGTTCCGGTCTCATTTTTCCAGGAAATAGTGCAGCACAATGGCGAGATCAGGTATTTCCAGAAAATCAAACTCTTTTGGGATTTCTTCACAAAAAATCATAAAAGAAACCACCGAAAGCTACTGATCATCGATGATGTTGTTTCTTACATCGGTTCGGCAAACCTGACGGCATATTCACTTAACTGGCGCGAGTCGGTGCTCAGGATCCAATCGGATATCGCTGAATCTTTTAAGAAGGTATTTCAGCAACACTTTGAGATATATAACAAATATGTGCCTGATAAACGTCTGATCATCAGGAAAATCACACACGGTTCTTTTGAGATATTCAGAGATGTTCCCTCTCTTACCAAACAGCGAATCAGGAAAAAATATATCGAACTGATAAAAACGTCAGCCAGGGAGATCATTATTGAAACACCTTATTTTTTACCCAGCTATTACATTCGTAAGGCATTATCGGATGCTGTAAAACGCGGCGTTAAAGTAAAAGTGTTTATGCCGAAACAGAGTGATGTCGGACTTGTTGATATTCTGCGGACACGTTATTTGGGCCCTCTCAGTAAGGCAGGAATCAAACTTTTTTTGTATTCTCCGCATAATTTACATGCAAAACTCCTGATGGTTGACGGGGATGTGTTTTCGATCGGTTCTCCCAATTTTGATTACAGAAGTTTCAGGTTTCAGCACGAAATTGTCCTGATTGGCAAAGAGCCTGAAATTATCAGGCAATTGTATCTCCACTTGCGCGAAACGCAAAACAACAGTGTGGAATTCAGTTATGAAATATGGGCCAAACGTTCGGCTTTACATAAATTTTTTGAGTGGCTCATTTTGCCTTTTCGTCACCTTTTGTAAGGTTGTCAAGCTTTACAATTATTTCAGGCAGTTTTTTGATCATTGCCAGTTCTTTCCATTTTTTTCGGGCTTCCTCAGCAGGTGCCCCAAAGTAAACTTTATTGCCTTCAAGTGACTTATCCGTAGCAGAGGTTCCGAGCAAAACAGCACCTTTCCCAATGGTGAGGTCCTTATTCACAGCTACCTGTCCCCAAAGGATCACGTCATCTTCCACGCGGGTAACGCCAGCAATTATTACTGCCGAAGCAAATAAACACCTCTTGCCGATGTAGGTGTCGTGTCCAATCTGTATATGGTTATCGAATTTTGTATATTCATCAACAACAGTATCGCCCGAAACACCGCGATCAATGGTACAACAGGAACCAATTTCAACATTGTTTTTGATAACAACCCTGCCACAGGATTCAAATTTGGCGGTGTAATTTTCCCTTTTTTGAAAATAAAAAGCATCTGCACCAAGAACTGATCCTGAGTGAATGATCACATTATCACCGATAATGGTGTGGTCGTAGATTGTAACATTGGCATGGATGATACAGTTTTTGCCAATTCGGGCATTATGTCCGACAAAAACTCCCGGTTGTATCACTGTTCCTTCACCAATTTCAGCCGATTCGGAAACCATGGCGGTTGCCGGAATAAATGGCCTGAATTTTCGAACCAGCAACATATAATCATCAAAAGGTTTCTCCGAAAAGATTATGGCTTTACCCTCCGGTGGTGTAACCTGTTTGTTAATGAGAATTGTTGTGGCTTTTGAAGACAGTGCCTTATCATAGTATTTAGGGTGGTCAACAAAAGTCAGATCACCATTTTCAACCATATGAATTTCATTGATGCCTGTAACAGGAAAATTTTCGTCTCCTGTGAACGAAGCACCAATTATTTCACTGATCTCTGCTAATGTATAAGTTCTATCTAATTTCATGGAAGTTCCAAAAGGAATGGGTTATTCTTTCACTCTTTCGGAGTAGTCGCCGGTACGGGTATCTACCCTGATTTTTTCACCTTCATTAATAAAAAGGGGAACTTTAACGATAGCACCGGTTTCAAGTGTAGCTTCTTTTAAAGCATTGGTTGCCGTATTCCCTTTTTCGCCGGGTTCGGTATATGTGATCAAAAGGTCAACATAAGCCGGAAGATCGCATGACAGCGGAGTTTCGGTGTCGGCATGGAAAAGAATCTCAACTTCCTGTCCCTCTTTCAGAAAATCGGCAGCACTGATCACATTTTCGGGAATGGGAACCTGTTCAAAAGTTTCGGAATGCATAAAATGGTAACCCATGTCATCTTTGTAAAGAAATTGATAAGGCCTTCTTTCAACGCGGGCAACATCCACTTTTACACCAGCACTAAAAGTGTGCGAAATAACTTTACCGGTTCTCAGACTTTTCAGCTTAGTTCGAACAAAAGCGGGTCCTTTACCGGGTTTTACGTGTTGAAATTCGACAATGGTTAACAGGTCATCATTCATTTCAAGCGTAAGACCATTTCTAAAATCAGAAGTAGAAGCCATATATATCTGTGTTTTTGATTTTTAAAATTTGCTGCGAAAATAATCAAATAAATATTTGCCACAATGTTCTTGCGGATTTTCAGGTTTATCAGGTCTTTAATATATAATTAAATTATTGGACGTTGCCGGGAACTTTGGTGTATCCTTTCATGATTCCCCGGGTTGATTGGGATATGAAGGAGAGGATATCATCTCTTTCGGGCGTGCTTGGCATATTTGCTTCGATGTACTGAACGGCCTGCGATACATTATAACCTTTCAAAACATATAAAATGCGGTATATGTCCTGAATTTCATTGATCTTTTCGTCGGTATATCCTCTGCGGCGTAATCCGATGGAGTTGATCCCGGCATAGGAGAGGGGTTCCCGTGCTGCTTTTGTAAACGGTGGAACGTCTTTCCGAACAAGCGATCCTCCTCCGATATACACATGAGAACCTATTTTTACAAACTGGTGAACAGCACAAATCCCTCCAAGAATGGCCCAGTCGCCGATATGAATATGGCCTGCCAGGTTAACAGCATTACCAAGAATGACATTTTCGCCGATGATGCAATCATGGGCTATATGGACGTAAGCCATGAGCAGACAGTTTTTCCCGATAACCGTTTTCCAGCTTTCGCTGGTACCACGGTTAATGGTTACAAACTCACGGATGGTTGTGTTGTCGCCGATTTCTACAATGGTATCTTCACCGGCATATTTCAAATCCTGTGGAATCGCACCAATAACGGCACCTGGAAAAATCTTGCAATTTTTTCCGATTTTTACCCCTTCCATGATGGTAACATTCGATCCGATCCATGTGCCTTCACCTACTTCTACATTTCTTTCAATGTTGACAAAGGGTTCAATTACAGCATTTTTGGCAATTCGTGCCTGGGGGTGAACATATGCGAGTGGTTGATTCATAACAAATCCTTGTGCATTTTATAAATTATTTTTCTTTGCTATCTGTGCCAGCATTTCACCTTCAATTACCGGCTTGTTACCAACAAATCCGACACCTTTCATATGGCAGAGGCCTCTTCTGATCGGACTGATCAACTGCAGGCTGAAAACCAGGGTGTCGCCGGGAACTACTTTGTTCCTGAACTTTACGTTTTCAATTTTCAAGAAATAAGTCAGATAATTTTCGGGATCTTCAATGGTATTCAACATATAGATTCCACCAACCTGAGCCATTGCCTCTATTTGAAGTACACCCGGCATAACCGGTTCATCAGGGAAATGTCCAACAAAGAATCCCTCGTTCATAGTAACATTTTTTACCCCAATAACCCTGTCATCATCCATGTCAATAATCTTGTCAACAAGCAGGAAGGGTGGCCGGTGCGGCAATAACCGTTTGATATCATTAATGTCGAATATCGGTTTTTTTGTTAAGTCGAATGGAGGTTCAAATCGCTTTTGTTCCATTTCCACGATATATTGTTTTATCATTTTGGCAAATTCAACGTTGGACTTATGTCCTGGACGTCTTGCTATGATATGTGCTTTCACCTGTGTACCTGCCAACTGAATATCACCTACCACATCCAGTAGCTTATGCCTGGCAGGTTCATTTTCAAAATAGAGATCTACATTGTTGAGTATGCCTTTCCGCAGGACCTTTACCGACGGTTTATTGAACAATTTTGCCAGCCTGTCAAGCTCCTCCTGAGTTACGGCCCTGTTTACAAATACAATGGCATTATTCAGGTCTCCTCCTTTTATGCGGTCGTTATTCAGCAGGAATTCAAGCTCGTGAAGAAAAACAAAGGTTCGGCATTTGGAAAATTCTTCATTGAAATCCGAAATGGTTTCGAGGGATGCATTTTGCGTTGATAACACTTCTGTTTCAAAATCGATCATCACTGAAACTTTGAATTCGTCGGATGGGATGGCAATCATCTCAACCTTTTTCTCAGGATCATAATAGTTGATTACCTTGTCGATTGAAACGACTTTGCGTTCCATCTCCTGCTCAATGATACCGACTTTTTCGAGCGCTTCGGTAAAGAAACGGCTACTACCATCCTTGATGGGTGTCTCAAAATTATCGATCTCAACAATGGCGTTATCCACCTGCATTCCGGCCAGGGCAGCCATAACATGTTCGATCGTGGCTACCTGAGCGCCATTCACACCAATGGTAGTACCGCGGTTAGTATCCAATACGTTATCACAGTCGGCTTTAATCATCGGTTGACCTTCAAGATCAACCCGTTTGAAAAAAATCCCTGTTCCTGCTTCGGCAGGTTGAAAAGTTAGATTTACATCTACTCCTGTATGCAGCCCTTTACCTGAAACTTTTACAGGTGCGGCTATGGTTCTCTGTTTTACACTCATAACAATTAGCGCGCAAATATAAAGATATTTCTGTATAACAATCCTGACGCGGATACAAAACTATTAACCAAACAATTAACAGTTATTAATTAAATATTGAACGGGAAATTACCTGGTTGAAGTGGTCAACAACTTCAGGCATGAAAAGTTTGATTTTGATCAATCTTTTGTTTCGTTAAGTTTTTTCTCCAGTTCGTCGATCCTGGATTTCAAATGGTGCAGGTTTTTAAAATGGATATACGATTTCCGGTACGAACCAATATCGAAAGCCGGTGAGCCCTGAACAATTTCGCCGGGTGTGGTGAGACTTTTTCCAACACCTGACTGAGCAGCGATCTTCACTTCATCAGCGATGTTTATGTGCCCTATCAATCCGACCTGCCCGCCAAACATACAGTTTTTGCCCACTTTGGTAGATCCTGAAATTCCTGTTTGAGCAGCAATTACTGTATTTTCACCTACTTCAACATTGTGTGCTATCTGCACAAGGTTGTCGATTTTTGCGCCTTTCCGGATAATTGTCGAGCCAAGGGTGGCGCGGTCAATGGTGGTATTTGATCCCACTTCAACTTCGTCTTCGAGAATGACATTCCCGATTTGGGCAACTTTCAAGTAATTACTCTCCGACTGAGGTGCAAAGCCAAAACCATCACTGCCGATAACTACCCCAGCATGAATAATGCAATCATTTCCGATAACTGTATCCGAATAGATCCTGGCTCCCGGAAATACGGTGGTGTTTCGACCGATTTTAACATTGTCGCCTATGTAAACCTGTGGATATATTTTGGATAGATCGCCAATTTTGCTGTTGTCTCCGATAAATGCAAAATCGCCGACATAGATATCTTTTCCCAATTTTGCCGTATCAGAAATTCCTGCTTTTTCAGATATGCCGGATTTATTGTATTTGATTTTGTTGTAATAATCGAGTAAGGTAGCAAATGCCGTGTATGCATCTTTTACCCGAATGAGGGTTGTTTCGACAGGTTTTTCAGGTTTAAAATCATCGTTTACAATAACGATGGATGCCTGAGTTTGGTAAATATAGGCAGTATATTTGGGATTAGCCAGAAAACTGATGGTTCCCGGTTTCCCTTCTTCGATCTTGGATACGTAGTTTACCGATGTGTCGGCATTTCCCTCGATTTTTCCGCTAATTAATTCAGCTATCTGGCGTGCAGTAAATTCCATAAGTGATTATCAATGTTGGCGCGCAAAATTAATTAAAAAATGTTGTGTTTCCTTTAAAAACAACTTTCACATGTTTTCAGCCTGATTGTTGAAGTATCTACAAAATCTTGGGATAACAAATAAAATGTTTGGTGTTGACCCGTGTGAGGACATCAATATTGAGTAAATCGGAGGCTTGTGTGATATCAGACAATTTTCCGGATTTTGATAAAACAGTGATATTATCTTTACCAAGATGATAGGTGTAATTGGATGTGGTATCACTGATTAAAAAGTAGCGCGCTTCTTCCTCTGTAAGGTTTAGCCTTTCGCCGATTTTCGTTCTGATATTTTCTATATAAAAATAGTCGAATGGTTCTTTCTGTATTTCACATCTGAATAATTTCCGGTTGATAAGTGAACCGCACAACATCGATAAAACGCGATCCCCATCAAATTGTGACCAAATCTTAACAGAAGTTAATATATCAAAATCGTCAATCCTTGAAAAATGGGCTAAAAGATCCGAGTTATCAGACAGGTCGGCAATATTAAAATCATTTTGCAGAAAAAGTTTCAGTGAAGGCGTGGCAAACAGGTCAGTACCCGCCTTAACCAGATATCTGGCTCTTTCAAGAATCCGGATAAGCATGTGTTCGGCAGCAAGCACCGTTTTGTGAAGATACACCTGCCAGTACATTATCCGGCGGGCAATGATAAATTTTTCAATGGAATAGATACCTTTAATATCAGCTACCAGTTTACCATCGGCTACATTCAGCATTTTAATAATCCTTTGGGTGCCGATCACCCCCTCCGAAACGCCTGTGAAGAAGCTATCGCGGGTAAGATAATCCAACCTGTCCATGTCGAGCTGACTGGCAACAAGTTGAGACAGAAATTTTTTGGGATGTTGATGATTGAATATTTCCAGACCGGTCGTCAACTCCCCGTCAAACTCTGCATTTAATTGCTCCATCATCAGGCCTGACAATGTTTCGTGCGGAATGTTTTTTACAAGTGAATGTTCAAGCGCATGCGAAAAAGGTCCGTGTCCGATATCATGTAATAAAATGGCAACGAGAGCACCCTCCCGGTCAGCCTTTTTTATTTTGTGACCTTTGATTTTTAAGATGTTCAACGCTTCCGACATCAGGTGCATCGCACCAATGCTGTGGTGGAAACGGGTATGCAGCGCACCGGGATAAACCAGGTGTGTAAGTCCGAGTTGTTTAATGCGCCTCAACCTTTGAAAATAAGGATGTTCGATCAGATCGAAAATGAGATCGCGCGGGATATCAATAAATCCGTATACCGGATCATTGATGATTTTTCTTTTATTTGTCGGTATATCCTGCAAAGCAAATTTTTTACAAAAATACAATTCAATCGCCAACTGTTGAATCTCTTTAAGAGCAAAGTATG
>JAGQVF010000121.1:19766-36136 GCA_020438135.1 Bacteroidales bacterium
GGGCAATAAAAACAGCATATTCACATTATATCATCAATTGATTTCTTCTTGAACCTGTTCATCTTCTTTATGTACTTTTATGGTCTGATTTTTTACCTTTTTGTTTTTTAAATTAATTTCAATTAATCAATTAAATAGAATGTATGGAAAACGTCAAAATACTTTGGGTTGATGACGAAATAGATGTCCTGAGACCCCAGATTTTATTCCTTGAACAAAAAGGTTACAATGTCGATACCACTAACAATGGCTCTGAAGCGCTGGAAATGGTGCGTGAAAACCCTTATGATATAATTTTTCTTGATGAGCAGATGCCGGGTTTATCCGGAATAGAGACTCTCGAACAAATTAAATCCGAGTATCCGAATCTGCCTGTGGTTATGATCACAAAAAGCGAAGAGGAAACCATTATGGAAGAAGCCATTGGATCCAACATAGCCGACTATCTGATCAAACCTGTAAATCCCAAACAGATTCTTCTCAGTTTGAAAAAAAACCTGGAAAATAAAAAACTGAGAAGCGAAAAGTCCACTTCGCAATATCAGCAATCTTTCAGTCAGCTGGGAATGCGTATTTCCAGTGGCCTCGATATTGACGAATGGATTGAGGTTTATCGTCAGTTAGTGCGATGGGAACTTGAACTTGAAAAGTCGGCCGATCCTGGAATCCGGGAGGTACTGACCATGCAAAAAAATGAAGCAAACCAGGTGTTTGCCAAATTCATAGAAAAAAACTACACTGATTGGGTTGGCGGAAAATCAAATGACAAACCGGTTCTTTCGCATACATTGCTAAAAGAAAAGCTGTTTCCTTCACTTGAAGGAAATAAACCGGTTTTTCTGATCCTTATCGATAACCTTCGTTACGATCAGTGGAAAACCATTCAACCCGTTATAGAAGAAAATTACAGGATCAAAAGCGACGAAATTTATTACAGCATTCTCCCGACGGTTACCCAATATGCCAGAAATGCTTTGTTTTCCGGATTGTTGCCACTTGAGATTCAGCGCAAATATCCGCAGTTCTGGTTAGGGGAAGACGATGAAGGAACCAAAAATCAATTTGAGCAGGAGTTGCTTACCGAATATCTGAAAAGGTATGGGAAACATCCCAAAATGAGTTACACCAAAGTTCTTAACCTCAATGTAGGTAAAAAACTCGTCGAAAACCTTCCCAACCTGATGAATAATGATTTTAACGTTATCGTTTACAATTTCGTGGATATGTTATCCCATGCGAGGACTGAAATGGAGATCATCAGGGAACTTGCCGACGACGAATCGGCATACCGATCATTAACACTCTCCTGGTTTGATCATTCCCCTCTTAAAGAAGTTTTTGAGTTTTTGGCTGAAAAGAGAGCTGAAGTAATCATTACCACGGATCATGGGTCGGTTAAAGTGCATGAACCCGTAAAGGTTTTGGGCGACCGGAATACCAATACAAACCTTCGCTATAAAACAGGCAAGGCCTTGCAATACAACAGTAAAGAGGTTTTTGTTGCAAAACGTCCGGAAGATATTTATCTGCCAAGAACCAATGTGAGTTCTTCTTTCATTTTCTGTAAGAAAAACGACTTTTTCGCATATCCGAACAACTACAACTACTATGTGAACTATTATAAAAATACGTTTCAGCATGGTGGTATTTCACTCGAAGAGGTGCTTATCCCATACATCACCTTGTCGGCGAAATAAAAGCCGCTAAAAGGGAATTCCTATTATTTGTATTTTCGTCGGGAAATAATTTTATCTATGAAATCGGATGAAAATTTCCCGGCTCAGGTTTTAATTCAGGATATCTCATCGCTTGAAAACGTTGCAAAGTCTTTGCTGACTGCTTACCCCGATCACCGGATTTTTGCCTTTTATGGCAAAATGGGAGCAGGGAAAACCACATTTATTAAAAAGCTTTGCGAATATTTACAGGTAACCGATGAAGTAACCAGTCCAACTTTTGCCATCGTAAATGTATATGCTACCACACCGGGTGATGAAATTTTTCATTTCGATTTTTACAGGATCAACCATCTGAAGGAAATTTATGACATCGGTTATGAGGATTATTTTTATAGCGGATCCTATTGTTTTATCGAATGGCCTGAACTTGCTGAAGAGATTTTACCTGAAGCGACTTTAAAAATTTCCCTTGAGGTTTCGGAAGATGAAATTACGAGAGTATTACGAATTTTACCCGTGAATAATAAAGTGTAATAAATATTAACTTGCCTATTCGGATGATGTTACTTAATTTTAGACCAACTTTTTCTACCTTATTTTTTCTGTAATGGTTGACTACAATAACGGTTTTTTAAATTTTTCAGAGAGGGAAAAACTTGTTCCTCAGGAGGAGATTCTTGATATAAACAGGGAAAAAAGTACCCTGACGATTGCGGTACCTGCCGAGACTTCTTTTCAGGAGTGTAGGATACCGCTTGCTCCCCAGGCAGTAGGGCTATTGGTTGCAAACGGCCATAAGGTACTAATAGAAAAGGATGCAGGCAAAACTGCGCATTTTAGCGACCAGGAGTTTGCAGAAGTAGGAGCGCGAATCGTTTACTCCAACACAGAAATTTTTCAGGCCGACATTATTATCAAGGTCGCTCCACCTTCGCTTGAAGAGATTGACATGATGAAATCGGGTCAAACAGTTATATCATCCATTCATTTAACCGGTCAGTCGAGGAAATATTTTGAAGAACTGATGGCTAAAAAAACAACAGCTCTCGCCTTTGAATATATACAGGATAAAACAGGTTCTTTTCCGGTTATCAAGTCTATGAGTGAAATTGTCGGCACCAATTCAATTTATATTGCCAACGACTTTATGGGTAATCCCGAATATGGCAAAGGAACTATATTGGGAGGTTTTCCGGGCATTACCCCGAGCGAGGTAGTTATTCTTGGTGCCGGAACAGTGGCGGAATATGCCAGCCGCGCAGCTATGGGTATGGGAGCAATCGTTAAAGTTTTCGATAATTCATTGTATCGGCTCCGGAGGCTACAGTCGCTGCTGGATCATCGGGTATTTACTTCCATCATTCAACCGAAAGTTTTGCAAAAAGCATTAAGAACCGCCGATGTTGCCATCGGTGCAATTCATTCGAGTAAGGGTATGTCGCCCTGTGTGGTAACCGAAGAAATGGTGAAACAAATGAAGGAAGGTTCTGTAATTATTGATGTTAGCATCGATCAGGGCGGATGTTTTGAAACTTCGAAAATTACCAGCCACAACGATCCTGTATTTGTAAAATACGGAGTTGTTCATTATGGTGTGCCCAATATTGCTTCACGGGTTCCGCACACTGCATCGTATGCATTGAGCAATTTTTTTACACCGATTCTTTTGCAAACGGGCGAATATGGTGGAATTGAAAATATTCTGAAAGCCGATTATGCATTGCGGCAGGGTGCCTACCTTTTTAATGGCACGCTCACCAAACCATATATTGGTGAATATTTTACATTACCTTACCAGGACATTGAACTGTTGATTGCAGCTTTCAGATAAATCAGGGAGATGGAGAATCAACGGTGCCGGTTTCCTTCAAAATCCATTCTTCCTCTATATCCCAGTTGGCACGTGCTGTAATTGTTTTTTCGAAAAATATAACCTCTTCCGGCTGGATTTTGTAAATGTAGTCTCCTGTGTCCCATTTCCCGTTGTTATTCCGATCAACAATCGCCTTCAGTCGATAATCTCCTGGCAATAAATAGGTAAAGCTGAGCTTTTTATTTTTATAAACGCGCTCTTCCTTCACTATTTTCTCGTCCTTTAATAGTCTGATAATGTGAGAAGTTTCGTCATCCTCGGGTATAAAAGTAACAAAGAGGTTTCCATAATCCTCCAGCGATTTTGAAGTAAACTTCTGATCGATTGTGTCATTCGATTTTCCTGTGATATCTGTAAACGCACTATCAGGAAACAAAAGCCGGTAGGGTGTTTTTTCAAGCCAGCTATGCCTGACTTCAGCCTTTCGTCTGATGGAATCAATGAAATGGACCTGAAAGGTGGTAGTATCTTCACCTTCAACCATAAAAAATCCGGAAGTGTCGAGGTTGGCGATCGGGTATCCGAAAACGATTCTGACCGGTTTGTTGAGTTCTGGCCTCGGGTTGATAAATTTAAAATTGATCTTTTGCGGTTTTTCTTCTTTTTCTTTTTCCTCTTTACGGCTCAGTTTTTTCCTGATAAGTGTTTCCACTGTATCATACTCCATGGCATCATCTTTTACTGCAAACACCAGGCTGTCCTGTGCTGTATGTGTGATCCAGTGTGTTAACGTATCCTTTGTTTTATTCCATTCTTCGAGGAAATTATAATCGCCCGGTTTAATGTTTAAAAATCGTATTTCAGGATTGATTGCCGGCTGTTTGAAGATGAAATTTAACTGATTTGGTTTTATTAGCGACGCTTTGATAAACCTTTGCACAGAATCGGTTTCCTGGAAAAGTTTCATTGATAATAACGGATATTCCCGTTTCTCTGTTATCGAATCTGATTGTATTGTATCAGGCGGAACCAATAGCGTTAAATCAGCCATTTTTTCAGGAACTGTATCGATTCTGATATTTGAATTTACAAGTATCGAATCAAGGTTCAGCTCAAGTGAATCGGCTATTAATCGCAAAGAGTCAACGGCCGCCGAATCATACACAAGTACTTCAGGAGGTTTGATATAATACGGGTGCACCAGGCTGTCAATAAAAGCAATTTGTTCGGCAGGCTGATCAAATATCAGGTTGGAGTTGCCATCAAGCAATGCAAATATTTTAAAACTTTTGTCAGGCAGGTTATTAAACCTGAATTGTCCGTCCGGGTTTGATTTCGACATAAAATAAGGCCTGATGAAATAGGGAAGAGAATCGAATGGAATGGTGTCGTTGTTGTCGAGATATAACATGATATTAACCCCTTCGACAGCTGATAGCGTAAATGCATCTTTAATTTCTCCCTCCATCGAAAGCGAATCCACCACATCCCACGTGCTGAAAACATATTGAAAATTGGTAACAGGGTTCTTTTCTGTAATGTCAACAATGGCATTACCAAAAAAAATGTTGTATGTAGTAGAGTCGAGCAGCGGTTCGTTAAATCTGATCTGCACCGATCTGCCTTTAATGGTGATATCCGGCGCTTCCTTCATTGGTGGAGAGATGATTAGTTGTTTTTGCAGGTCCTTAAGTTCAACCCACTCGTTAAAGTATATCCTTATTTTCTCCGCATCGAAATTGGTTTGGTACATGGGTGGTTCAGCCTTCACCATTTCAGGTGGCGTAACGTCCTTAGGGCCCCCAACCGGTGAAACCGGATTGGCACACATCGTCATAAGCAAACCGGCAGAGGCCAGTATTGCGATGTTGAAAATGTTTTTAAGGAAACCAAATGTCATGTTTATTTCTGTCTGTTTATTAAATCTTCCGTCAGGGCGGCAAAATTATATCCTTTTGATGAGAAATGGCTAAGGAATCCTTCAAGTGCGAATAACATCTTTTCTCTGAATTTTATATTGTCATGAAAAACGATGATATCCCCTGGGTTGGTATTTTTAATGGCTCTTTGCAAAACGGTTTCCTGAGTAACTGTCTTGTCAAAATCGCCCGGTAGCACCGACCACATGATAATTCTATTCTCCTTAGCGAGTAGATTGATTTGTTTTTTTGTTATTGAACCGTAGGGAGGCCTCAGCAAGTTGGTTTGTAAAACTGATTTTGATTTCTTCATGTTGGCAATATAATCGCCGGTTTCGGTATCTTTTCCTTTGAGGTGGTTCATGGAGTGGTTTCCAATGTTGTGTCCTCTTCTTTTCGATTCTTCAATAACTTCAGGATGTTTTGCCGCATTTTCACCCACACAGAAAAAGGTTGCCTTTGCCTTAAAACGGTCGAGTAAGGCCAGCACTTCGTAAGTCAGATCAGGATCTGGCCCGTCATCAAAAGTGAGAAATATAGTAGGTGATTTCACTTTGATTTTCCAAATGCATGAAGGATAAATCCACCTGGCCGATATGGGCGTTTTTACAAAATACATCACTCTCTACGATTTGTTGGTTGCCTGTTCAAGGCCATAACCTGACCGCTTGTCTTCTTTTTTCAGCAGGAGGGCAAAAAACAACCCCAGTATCCCTAAAAATGCAAGCATTAACAACGCATATGTGTAATCGTATGAGGCTGTACCTGCAGTAACTTCTTCGGGTGAGATACCCGGATTTGTTTTATCCAGAACAATGCCTATCAATAGTGGAAAAGCCCACAATCCAAGGTTTTGGATAGCGAACATGGTTCCATACGCCGAACCGATTTTTTTCTCATCTACAATTTTGGCCACTGATGGCCACATGGCAGCGGGTACAAGCGAAAAAGCTATACCCAGAAGGATCATCAGGAATACCGGTGACAGGTAGGTTAATGCAAAGGAAAGATGGATAAAAACCAGCAGCACTGAGCCGAAAATCATCAATGTTGCACTTCTGCCTCGTTTATCCACAAATAAACCAACAAGAGGGGTAAACAACGTCGTTCCAAGTGCAAGTAATGAAGCGATCTTTCCGCTCATGGCCTGCGAATAACCGAATTTATTCAGGAAAAAATCGGGGCTGAATGACTGAAATGGGAATACAGCCGAATAGAAAGTCATACAAAGCAAGGTCACGAAGATAAATGATCGGTTGGTTATTAACTTCACCAGATCGCTGAAGTGGAATTGGTCTTTATCACTCAGTTGACTTTTAAATTCAATTTGCTGATCGTAGCGGTAATCAAAAAAGGAATAAACAACAAAAGCCAGTAATGCAATTCCGAGAAGCATGGCAGCAAACCAAATGGCCGTGTTCCAAATGGCTGCCTGTTCAGCAATAATGGGTGAGAAATAAAATGCTGCCCATGATCCGGCCCGCGCTATCCCGATCTTTAAACCAAATGCAAGTGCCAGTTCTTTTCCTTTAAACCATTTGACGATGATTTTACTAACCACTACGATGCTTGTTTCTGCACCCAGACCGAACAGAAACCTGCCCAGGAGCATCATTTTTAGTTCGGGTGAATACTTCACCATGAATGAACTGAACAGATCATATCCAACCCCCCCTTCAGTAAAATAGGTGCTGGCTCCGTAAGCTGTTAAAAAAGCCCCGGCTGTCATGAGTATGATAAACAGAAAACCGGTCCGTCGAATACCTAGACGATCGAGAATGATTCCACCCCAAATACACATCAAAAGAAATATATTGGGGATACTATAAACCGAAACAAACAAGCCGAAATCGGTATTGGTGAAGTTAAATTGTTCTTCCAGGTTTCTTTTCAGAGGTGATATGGCATCATAAAAATAATAATTAGCTGCCTGCACAAAAGCTACAAGGAAAAGTATTCCCCAACGGTATCTGGTATTGTCCATATATCTGGCTATCTCGTTTTTTTTACAAAGGGATCAAAGGTAGCAAAAAATGGAATGATGCCCGTGTTTGGTATATCACAGGTGCTGTAATCGTTTTTAACAATGTATTCTTAACAATTCCTTTTTTTTCAAATCTATATTTTTATATATATTTGCTCCGCTTTGCTGGTGATGTTCAAAATTGATTAATATATTGCTTTTTTATTGGCGTTAACCAGCAGTTCAATCCATTAAGGTCGGGCCTCAAATCACATATGATCTAAATGAATAAGCCGGAATGAGCGTGATTTGTGGCAACAAAATCGAGAGGTAGAAACATTTGTTTAATTACAGTGACTGATCAACCAGTTGGTTAATATTCCACTTTTATTTAATCATGAATAAATTAATTTCGGAATAGATACTTAGCTGTTTCAGTTCTGATGAAGGAGAATAAACGTTGGAATGAACTTTATCGAGAGGTTTAAACGATATCTTAATTATTTGCCGTTACTGGTTGCTTTGCTTTTCTCAACCGTCCTCAAATCAGAGGTTTATTATTGGGTGGGTGGAACCGGAAACTGGAGCGATACCCTTCACTGGCAATCACAAACAGGAGGTTTGCCAACACTGAATGACGATGTTGTTTTTAATGCCGCTTCTTTCCCTTATGCCAATGCTTCTGTAACTATTGATGTCGATGCTGATTGCCGGAACATGAACTGGACAAATATTATTCAACCTGTTTCATTACAGGGAAATAAATCGCTTGATATATTCGGTTCACTAATTCTAAATTCGCTGATAACCAATGAATTTACGGGGGATATCTTCCTGAAATCAGCCTTAACAGGAAACCTGGTCAACCTGTCGGCTGTCTCGCTACAATCTGATCTTTATTTTCAGGGTCAAGGTTCATGGATCCTCGTTGATTCGTTGATTCTTAATGATAAAACCATCTATTTCGATGAGGGTGCATTAAATACTCTCAATTATTACATTCGATGTAAATCATTCATTTTTGGAACGGGGTCCACAAAAGTTCTGATGCTTGGAAATAGCACTGTTGAAATTGATGGGTTCAACGGACAATGGAAGGCAAGCAGCGAGGTTCTGTTTTTCGGTGAAAACAGTATTCTCCGTTTTAGCAATCCCGGCCTTGCTTCAGTGAATACTTTTGATGGAGGGGGACTTCCCTACAACAAGGTTTTGTTTAAGAATGACGCACTGCTAAAAGGAAACAACAGTTTTAATTACATGGTCTTAAATGCAGGGCACACTTATAAATTGATGAGTGGGTCAACACAAACCATACAAACTGAACTGTATGCAAGGGGTTGTTCGGGTTTGATCGAGATCCGGGCAACAGGTAATACGCAAGCCAAAATAGCCAAACCCAGTGGAAGTCTTCATGTTTCATTTGTTGCGCTTCGGTCGATAGGGGGCGAATTTCAACCCGGATATTACCTGATCGCAAATAATTCAATCGATAGGGGTAATAACAGTGGATGTGCCATTTATGAAACACAGAGAAATATGCGTTGGGTAAATGGTACCGGAATGTGGACAGATACCCTCCACTGGAGCTCACTGCCGGCAGGCCCGGATGCCGATTGTCTGCCATTGCCCTTCGATAATGTTACTTTCGACGATAATTCTTTTGATGGTGCCGATACAGTTATGGCAAATGCCGGGTTTATCAGGGTAAATGATATGACCTGGAGCACAAATAAACAGCCTGTTTTTAAGGGGATGGGAACAGATGAATTAACCATTTTTGGTTCTTTGCAATTTGCTTCACAGTTAAAGAATGAATATTATGGCCCGGTTTTTTTCAAAGATACCCTGAGTGGCCAAACTGTTAAAACATCTTCGGTCCCGTTTAACGGAGATGTGCATTTTACAGGTTTAAACGGGAGTTGGCTAACCACAGATAGTCTCGTCGTTAACGGAGTTTTATATTTTACAGCCGGCGAATTAAATATCGGAAGTGGTTACGTACTATGCGAAACATTTAGCTCGGATTCGGCATATGCCAGGCATTTGATCCTGAATGACGCCAAGATCGTGGTTGACAAATCAAACCCGAATCCTTCCTGGAGTTTAAACAGCACACAATTGCAGATGGAGCCGGGTACATCAACAATTACCTTTACCAAGTCGAACAGTACGATGTATAATTTTGGTCAAAACGACCTGGTTTTTAACGATGTGATCTTCGAACCTATTTTTCATACCAATAACCTCGAAACCAAAGCCCCGGCGACAGCGCAATTCCGAAAGGTTATATTCGCAAGCAACGGAAGCATCGAAGGAACCAACACCTTCGATACATTGTCATTCTCTCCGGGCAATTATTATGATTTACAACCCGGAATGACCCAAACCATCAACCATGCTATCTATCCCACCGGAAATTGTCAGGGGCCTGTTTTGTTAAAATCTGCCATTCCCGGCGAAACAGCTTTTCTTACAAAACCTGCGGATACATTATCGGTGGAATATACGGCAATTTACGATATAGATGTTTTGGGCGAGGCTACCTACATAGCCTACAATTCGGTAGACATGGGAAATAACCAGGGTTGGGATACGATTTATTCTACTGCACCCGGTAAGTTGTTTTGGGTTGGTGGCAACGGTGACTGGGACGACCCCATGCATTGGGCTCTTTTTTCCGGAGGCCCGGGTGGTGAATGTATTCCCACACCTTATGACACCGTAATTTTTGATCAGAATTCGTTTGATGCCGATGGACAAAAATCGATGATTAGGATGAATAATGCTTTTGCGCATGACATGCACTGGGTTGATGTCTCCGATATGCCGGAGTTGGATGGAACCATCAGCTCAAGCGTTCTTCGGATTTACGGTTCACTTTTTCTTAACGAAAACATGACATTTGGTTTTCCCGGGCAAGTCTATTTTGAGTCGCGTGATACAAATGAAATTATTGAAACCAAAGGCGTACCTTTTCACAATACAAATAACAATGTTCATTTTCTGGGACCCGGAGGCGAATGGTCCCTGACCGGTCCCCTTGATCTCGGGATTGATCTAAGCAATAAAAATTTTATTTATTACGACTACGGCGATCTTGTTACACAAGATAACAATATCAGATGTTACAGCTTTTACTCAAATACACAGAACGAACGAAAATTTGATCCGGGAAACTCTTTTATTCATGTTAAACTCAATTGGCTGGTAAACGGTACTAACTTTAGCCTTTCGCCCAACCATTCAGTGATTCAGATCGATTCAGGGTATTTCAGACAATTTTATGGCAACAATCTTCCATATCATAACCTGCTGATGTTTTCCGACGACCTTTCACAAGAGGTCTGGACCGATCATGTTGATTCGTTGCGTTTTAAAAAAGTAGTTTTTCTTTCAGACGGTTTAATGAAAGGGCAAGAGTCCTATGTGCTGGCCGAATATGTCAGGTTCCTGAAAAACGGAAATGTCAATGAAGTAACCGCTGATCCGATGAACATTTATTCGATTGACAGTCTCAGGTTTTATGGCCATGGTAATATTTACGGTAATGATACCGCCCGCTGGGTGAGATTCGACAGCACCGGTCTGGTTAACGGCTTCGGAGATTATCAGAATTTAAAATTCAAAAAAAACGGGACTATTTTTGGTAATAACCGCTTCGATACCCTTTATTTTACACCTGCTCACACCTATATTCTTGAAGGTCTTGCTACCCAGGAAATCAGGCAAGAGTTTTATATGTCAGGAAATAATTGCCATCCCGTTACCATCCTGTCATCAGATGAAACCAAATCATCGGTTTATAAGCAAAATGGCGAAGTAGTAGGGGAGCACCTGATCATGAATAATATCAAAGCGGTTGGGGGTGCATATTTTGATGCCGGTTATTTCAGCGAAAATATTGATCAGTCCAATGATGGCTGGATTTTCCATGAAATGCCTTATTCCTACAACCTTGGAAAAGATATATCGATGCTGGAAGGAGATACAGTAATTATCTGTGCCGATTATTTCAATGGAAATGCCAGCACCTCCTACGAATGGACAAATCTTGAAACCGGGGAACTGATGGGAACAGATTCTTGTCTGATGGTGACTGAAAAAGGAGATTATGTGCTTACGGTTATGTATGATGAAGGTGAAGGTTGTGTTAAACAGGATACCATTTTTATTGGTTGCCACCTCGGTATGGACATAGCAAAACAGGATGTTACCTGTTATGGCTTTTCTGACGGGGGAATTGATACAGAGATAACCATTGGTGTTGAGCCAATAACTTATAGTTGGTATGTTAATGACGTGTTGTATGATACAACCCAGGATTTGAATAATTTAACAGCAGGTCAATATAATTTTATCATCGAAGACAGTTTGCAATGTTTGTCGAAAGGAGAGGTAAATATCAGCCAGCCCGACAGCATGGAACTCAATTATTTTAAGACTGATGCATGTTATGCTATACAAAACGGAACTATTTCACTGGTCACCACTGGTGGAACAAAACCGTATGATATTATTTGGTCAAACGATTCAGTAACACCCGGGATTTCGCAACTACCACCGGGTGAATACAGCGTATCAGTAACCGATTTTAATGGTTGTCCGCCTGTGGATACACTGGTCGAAATTATGGAATTACCTGAAATGGTGATTGATATGACTGGTGATAACCTGTTGTGTAAAGATGATAGTTCAGGAATAATAGAGATCAACGATGTTACGGGTGGAACCGGTAATTTTGTTGATTATATATGGTATAAAAATGATATCCTGCTCGACATGCCACCGGATCTGGAATCTCTTTCTGCCGGTGTTTACAGCTTGATCGTTAATGATGATCTTGGTTGCGAAGCGATCAAAACAGTTGAGCTAACTGAACCCGACAGCCTCATGCTGATGTTGGAAAGCACAGCAAGTCAAAATGAACTGGGGGCAATTGATCTCACAGTAACAGGGGGTACGGAACCTTATTATTTTAGCTGGAATACAGGGGCAGAATCAGAAGATATTGATCCGCTTGGGGGAGGAACTTATTTTGTTGAAGTAACCGATGGCAATGGTTGTCAGAAATCAGGAAGTTTGTTTGTTGATGTGGAATACAGAATATATGCCCCAACTGCATTCTCTCCCAATGGCGATTCGCATAATGAAGTATTTGAACTGAAAGGAATTGGTACGGATCTCAGAAAATATAAACTGGCTATTTATAACCGCTATGGTCAAAAAGTCTTCTTTACCGAAAATGAAAGTGAACATTGGAATGGAAGACTTAACAATTCGGGTCCTGAACTTCCTCCGGAAGTGTATACATGGATTGCCGAGCTCGAATTTATAGGTGGTAAAACCGCAACCGATAGTGGCAATATCACCTTGTTGCGATAATATCAATTAATCGTTTTCCGCCAGGTATTTAGCCACGATCGGCATCCTTCTTCCCATCCCGAATGCTTTAGAAGAAACCCTTAATACGGGAGGTGTTTGATAGCGTTTGTATTCGTTGGTGTTTACCATTTTCAAAACACGGTCTACCAGTTTTTTATCAAATCCCATAGCAATGATCTCCTTCGGACCTTGTCTTTCTTCGATATAGGAATAAAGAATTTTGTCCAAAATATCATATTCAGGTAGCGAATCGGAATCTTTCTGATCGGGGCGGAGTTCAGCGGAAGGTGGCTTGATGATGCTGTTTTCCGGGATCACCTCTTCATCTTTGTTGATGTACCGGGCCATTAAAAATACATCTGTTTTATATACATCTCCCAAAACCGATAAGCCGCCATTCATATCACCGTAAAGGGTTCCATATCCAACGGCAGCTTCACTTTTGTTTGAAGTGTTCAACAGGATATAATTGAATTTATTGGCCAGAGCCATCAGGATCAGACCACGCATGCGGGCCTGAATATTTTCTTCTGCAATGCCGAAGGAGGTTCCGTCGAACTGCGGTTTTAAAGTGTGATTTACAGTCTTCGTTCCTTCTTCGATAGGTATAATATCATGTTTTATTCCCAGGTTACGAGCCAGAGCCACAGCATCGCTCACTGAATGATCCGAACTGAATTCCGAAGGTAACATCACCCCGTACACATTTTCTTTTCCCAGGGCCCTTTCGGCCAGCACGGCGGTAACTGCCGAATCAATTCCTCCCGAAAGGCCGATGATCGCTTTCGAAAGACCGAGTTTTGTAAAATAATTCCGAATGCCCATTACCAGTGCATCATGGATCAGTTCCATCTTTCCGGGTTTTGGTTTGGAGTGATTGCATACAGTTAAAAGATCGGTGTCAAAAACCTGCAGGTCTTCTTTAAAATAGGCCATCTCGCTGCAGACTTCGCCTTTGGCATTGATCACCAGCGAACCGCCGTCAAATAACAATTCGGTTTGGGCTCCAACATGATTTACATAAAACAGGGGAAGTTGGTATTTGGCAACATTTTGCAACAGGATATTTTTCCGTTCATCGGCTTGTTTATAGTGGAAAGGGGATGCAGCAATGTTAATCATAATATCGGGTTGCTGTTTGAAAAGCTCATCCATCGGATTACCCCTGTAAAGCAGGTCGTCGCCGATATTCCACAGGTCTTCACAGATCGTTATGGCCAGTTTTTTGCCTTTAAAATCAATGGTTTTAAAATCAGTACCCGGTTCAAAATAGCGGTACTCATCAAAAACATCGTAATTCGGAAGTAAGGATTTATGATGCACCGATTGTACTTTCCCGTCGGCAATAAACCAGGCTGAGTTATAGAGATCTTTTCCCTTTTTATCAGGATTTACCGAGGGAGCTCCAATGATCACCCCAATACCATTACTCCATCCGGCGATTTTTTCGATGCTTTTATGGCATTTGGCGATAAAGTCATCAAACTCAAGGAAATCTCTCGGAGGATACCCTGAAACCGCGAGCTCTGCAAAAACAACCAGATCGGCGCCCATCGTTTTTGCCTTTTCGATCGTATCAAAAACCCTGGATTCATTGTTTTTGAAATTCCCGATATGATAGTTGATCTGAGCTAAAGCAATTTTCATGAATAATCATTAAAACATGACACCAACATTAAGCTGGAAAAAATAGAGAACCGCTTTTTGTTCGATGGGAGGATCGGAATTGGTTTTGCCATTGAAGATGTCAGTTAAACCATTATTGAAGTTGAGAGAAACCAAAATAGAGGTTGATTCATCTACAAAATATTCCATTCCGGCTCCAACGATCAGGGAAGCTTTCATAAAGTTAACTTCATCTTTCACATCGTTTTCAACCTCCGGAGTGGTAGTGCTTCCATATGAAAACTCATCTTTGGATTTGGCCCGGAGATTAAAGCCTCCACCAAAACCAATTTCGCCGAAGTAGGCCGAATTGCCGAATTTATTTGTCCGCATCTTGATTGTTACTGGAATTTCAAGGTAGCGAAGACTGTAATTTCTAAATAAAACACCCTCAATGGCCGGTTCTCCGTCAATTACTTCCATTGCATCGGTATACTTTAATTTGCCTCCGAGATAATCAAGAGAAAAACCGGTTTTAACAAAGTAATTTTCAGTGAGGGCAATATCGCTGATAAAACCCCACGAGAACCCGAATTTGCTGCCGTCGCTGGCAAATCCATTGGCATCAGGAGACAACCAACTGAGATCGGGAGCAACCTTTACACCAAACCTGAACGGTTTCACCTGGCTGTAACCTGTCATCATTACTGAGATCAAAAACAGGGTTATAATGGCTTTTAATTTCATAGTGCATAATTTTATTTTCGAGGCAAAATTAATGCTTTTACCCCAGACCACAGACATTTTGAAATCTCAGTTGAATTAAATGTTTAAATTTGCAGTAAATAACCTTAAATAAAAAACACTATGAAAAAATTGCTGATGATTATCGCTGCTCTGAGCTTTACCACCTTGTCATTTGGGCAGCTTGGCCTGGGTATTAAAGGAGGTGTTTCGATGAGCAACCTCAGTACCGACATTGAAGATTATGAACAGGCCGCAAAAGTTGGCTTTCAGGGTGGAGCATTTGTTAGAATAGGAGATAAATGGCATTTACAACCAGAAGTATATTTTGCATCCAAAGCCGGCGAAGGAACCACAACTGGGGATGTTCAGGGCCAAAATGTTGAATATAAGAATACCATTACCCTCAACACTGTTGATGTTCCTATTTTGGTGGGATATAAAATTATTGATCCGCCAACTATGAATGTTCGTTTGCAGGCCGGACCGGTTGCTTCGTTTGTGATGAATAAAAAATTTGAATTTACGGCCAATGGCGATAAGATCGATGAAAAGAATGGACCCTTTGGTGAAGATGATTTCAAAAATATGAACTGGGGACTTCAGTTCGGCGGTGGAGTTGATTTCCTTTTCCTTACCGTTGATGTTCGATACGAACTGGGTTTAAATAATATTTATGACAAAACAGAAAACGCTGTCCTGGACGGAGAATTCAAGAACAACGTGTTTTTCGTTAGCGTAGGCTGGAAGATTTTATAAAACGCCACTTTTTGCGGTTTTACAAAATGAAGTTGCCGAAACTCCGTTGATTCAATATATCTTATGAAGAGCGGATTACATGGGTGACTTCATTTATTTTGTGTAACAATGAGAAAACAGGTATTAATTTTTTCCATTTTCAGTAGCTTGATTATTGGTTTGGCTGGGTGCAGCACCAGCAGTAATCGTTTCGATGTTGATCCTGGCAATGAAAATCTTCCAAAAGTGGAGATCAAACGGTACGGAAAGGCGCTGTTTGAATCCGATACTGCGAACTTACAACAATCCCTCGAAATCCTGCAACCCAAATTTGAAGTGTTCCTTTCGGGAGATGTTTCTGATCCCGTTGGTATTAATCGGATCAGGGCTTTTGTGACGGATACGATGCTTGTTGCAGTTTATGAAGATTGCATGAATGAATTCCCGGACCTTTCCCAACTCGAAAAACAATTTCATACTGCATTCCGCTACCTGAAGTATTACTTTCCGGAAGCACCCACGCCTGA
>JAGQVF010000122.1 GCA_020438135.1 Bacteroidales bacterium
TAAATGGTTTATTCACCGGATATGTTTATACCAATATGTCGTTGCGGGGTTCAGTAAAGTATGTGGATGCTGTGGGTGCAGTAAGTGTTTCAAGGACACCCGTTACTGTAACTTTATTGTATGATATGGTTTGGAACGGATCGGCTGGCACCGATTGGAATACCGGTGCAAACTGGAACAGCGGAATGGTTCCTACAGAGGTTATCAACGTTACCATACCGGATGTTACCAACGATCCTGTCATCAACTGGTTTGGCGGTGTTTGTAACGATCTTACTATCGAAAGCGGTGCAAGCCTGCTGGTAGATGCCGGTTCTTTCGTTACCTACGGAACCGTTACAAATAACGGAAGTTTCAGTATCAATGTGCCGCAGGCTACAGATTTGTGGGAACTGATCGGTGTGCCTGTAAGCGGCGCCACTGCTGATATTTTCCTTGGAAACTACCTGCAAAGTTATACCGAAGCAACTGACACTTGGAACGAGATTATCGAACCTGAAACACCGCTTGTTCCTGGTGAAGGGTACGCCCTATGGGTGCAAAGTAAAGTTGGATTGTTTACATACAGCGGGACTCCCAATACCGGCAATTACTCTACCGATTACACCTACAC
The DNA here is from genome assembly GCA_020438135.1 of Bacteroidales bacterium. Classification (GTDB taxonomy): domain Bacteria; phylum Bacteroidota; class Bacteroidia; order Bacteroidales; family JAADJA01; genus JAADJA01. The sequence goes on from JAGQVF010000122.1 coordinate 614, forward strand.
GCCTACCGGAAATCCTTTGCATTATGGATTTAACCTGATGGGAAATCCCTATCCATCTTATATCGATTGGGATGTGTTGAATGAAACCTACGGCGCGGTTTATCAATACGATGGATATGCATACAGTAGCTGGAACGGCACAGGTACCGGATCCTCTTTTATTGATCCGGGGAAAGGTTTTCTGATTGCACCCGCATCTTCAGGCTCGTTGTTACTCACCAATGCCTGCAGAGCCACTCAGTTACCGGTTAAATCTGCCAATGCTACTGATAACACAGTGGTCATTCAGGCCGGTAATGAAAACTATATGGATGAACTTTATGTTGTTTTCAATCCGGAGGCTACAGATCAGTTCGACCTGCAATACGATGCATGGAAAATTTTGACTGATGAAGATAACATTGCCCAGGTATTCAGTATCATGGGTGAAAAAAATCTCTCTATTGATCAACAGCCGATGACGACCCAACTGCCTGTAGGGTTTACATGTGGTGAAAGCGGTTCTTACTATTTTACTTTGGGTGACATGACCTGGGAAGGTCCAGTTTATCTTGAAGATACAAAAACAGGTGCCATTCATGACATGCATACCGGAGATTATGTTTTTGGTTATGAGGTTGGAGAAGCCGGAAACCGGTTCATACTTCATTTCACTACCCTGGGCATTGATAAACCTGAAGAACTCAGCAATGTAAATGTTTGGTCAACTGGTAACCGGGTTGTTGTCAGCAGCTCTGAAATTTTCGATAATACAGGAATTTTGATCTTCGATATCACCGGTAAAAAGGTGTTTGAAACCAATATAAGTCAGACCAACCGTTTCGAAATGAGTCCTGGATTAAATACAGGATTGTATTTTGTTAAGGTGTTGACCGGCAATGTCATAACTACCCGTAAGGTGTATATAAAGTAACATACCGGGAATGGGAGGGAACCTCCCATTCCTTTTTTCTACCCTTAATACCTATTCTATGAAAAAACTGATACCGATATTACTTCTTATTATTTCCACTGGCTTCAATCTGAATGCACAAAACCTCATCGCAACCTACAATTTCGATGGAAACCTGGTAGATGAACTGGGCGGATCAACACTCGACAAGTTTACAGAAACCAATGACGGAAATAATCACAACAATGCTACCTCAGGATTCGGTAGCGACGTAAACGGGGCTTACTGGTACTGGACTTCCAGCTTGTCAAGAGGAGGAGGACTATGGATTGATGTGAATGACGACATCAGCGAAAGTTATTCCATCGGCGTAAGATTTTCTTTTGAAAATACTGAAACCAGCTACCGTAAGATCATCGATTATAACAACCTGACAACCGACTACGGATTTTATTTTTACAGTGGAGGAAAGTTAACCTTTTATCCGTATGGAACCCTCGGAAATTCGGTAACTTCCAATAATCAGGTTGTGGATATTATTACCACTCACGACGGAACAACTAACCAGTTTAAGGCATACATAGTTGTAGAAAATGTTTTGATTCAGGAGCTTGATGTAACGGATGCCAGTGGTTATGCCGAGCCTACATTGATTAACGGAAAGCCGCGTTTCAGGTTTTTTCACGACGACAATGTTACAGGTACTGAAGCGACTCCGGGTGGTAAGGTTTATTCCATAAAAATATGGGATGGCCCCATCACCAATATTTCCGGTGCATTAAACAATGCATGGACAGGTGCCATCGACAGCGACTGGAACACAGCAGGTAACTGGAGCAAAGAAATTGTTCCGGATGCAGATGATAATGTCGAAATCCCGGTAAGCACCAACTCACCTCTGATTTCGATTGGCGATAACGCCAGTTGTTATGATTTAACCATCAATAGCGGAGCGATGCTCACGATGATGGACGGTGCTTCATTGATAACAAATGGGAATATCTCAAACAATGGTTCCATCCAGATCCAAAAATCGATCACTGATGGAACTTGGAAACTGATTTCAATTCCGGTAACAAGTACCACTGCAGAACTCTTTTTAGGCGATTACCTGCAAAATTACATTGAGGCTACAGATACCTGGAATGAAATAATAGATCCGGAAACCGTTCTCATTCCTGGTGTTGGATATGCCGTTTGGGGTGCAGATAAAGGATCATATACCTTCAATGGGACTCCAAACAGTGGTGATGTTTCAACCGGTTTTACGTACACACCCACCGGCAATCCCGCCCATTATGGCTTTAACCTGGTGGGAAATCCTTACCCGTCAGGTATCGATTGGGACTTGTTGAATGAAACCTATGGTGCGGTTTATCATTGGGATGGCTCAGCATACCAATCATGGAACGGTAGTGGAGCAGGAGCGCAATTTATCATGCCCATGGAAGGATTTATGATTGCCCCTGGTTCAGCCGGCACATTGCAATTAGCCAATGCCCACCGGATCCACCCCATAATGTCTAAAGATGCCACAATCGCTGAAAATGGTTTGGTCCTGACTGTTGGCAATGGCCTTTATACCGACGAATTGCACATCATTTTCAACGATAATGCTACTGCGCAATTCGATCTGGCATTCGATGCCTGGAAGATACTGACGCAGGAACCGGACATCCCTCAGATTTACAGCATAATGGGTGATAGATATTTATCCATCGACCAGCAACCTGCAACTGATCAGGTTCAGGTGGGGTTTACCTGCACACATAGTGGAACATTCCTGTTTTCGTTGGATAAGAATACCTGGGAAGGACCGGTATACCTCGAAGATATGGAAGCAGGCAATATCGTTGATCTGAAAGCTGCACCTTATGAGTTTACATATCAGGCCGGTGCCTCGTGCGACCGGTTCCTGCTACATTTTACAACAATGGATGTGGCTGAGAACAGTTTGTTTAGTGAGATTCGCATATCCTGTCAGGCTGAAAGTGTAACCATACATGCCCCATCCGGTCATATTGTCCGGGAGGTGAATATACATGATATCTCCGGACGACTGATATATCATGCAGGCCAAGGTTCATCCAACGAAATGAACATTGATTTTCGGTCACCATCAGGCATCTACCTGGTAACTGTTTGGGTGGATGAACAGCTTTTCAAACAAAAGATTTTCATGAAGTAAATTGTATAAGCGGAATTATTCCGGCTTCAAAACCCATCCCACTGATTACGTTTGAGCATTTTACGTAAACGGGGTGGGTTTTTATTTGCCCTTTCCATTTTTTTCAACGAATTGAGTTTTTGCCCCATTTTTTAATCGTTAATCCTAACGGGAATGCGTTATATCCGTCAATTGCAAAAATATACGTGAGATACATATGAAAAAAATATTGATTATTTTATAACTTTTTATAACTGGAATCGTAAAATTATAAAAATCAAGAGATTCCAGATGTATATGAAAAGGGGTACAATACTTATATGGATCCTTATAGCCTTCAAAACCATAGCTCAGACTGATCCTGAGGAGCATTTTGTACGAATAGACAGTCTCGAAAAAATCGTTTATAATACAATCGGTAATGATGATGCTCCACCCGGATTATTAGAAGTATATCGCGAACTAACGGAGCTGTATAAATCGCTCCCCATGGAAACTCAGGTTGAATATGGCAAACGTCTCCTGTCATACAGCGATAAACTGAGCAACGATGAGATCAAGATCAGTGTTTTGGAACTCCTTGCGAATGCGTCATTTCAGATCGACGATTACAGCAACTCAATCGAATATTATTACCGGGTTTTTAACCTTTACAACATTGCAGGCGACGAAATCAACTCTGCACGCACTTTGCTTCACATTGGTCATAACTATTACCAGGAATGCAAATACATCAAAGCAAAAGACTATTACGAACGGGCCCTGCTTATTTTTAAACGGAACCAGGAATTCATTGGCGTTGCGGAGTCGCTCAAAAGCATCGCCATGATTCTCGCGCACTGGGGCGAATACGACAAAGCCCTTAAACGAAACCAGGAAGCCCTTAGTTTTTGCCAGGACCTTGGAGATAAACACAGCACGGCAAGTATTTTTTTCAGCATTGGAACCATTTACCAGGAATTGGGTGACCTGGCCGGCGCCAATTCAAACTTTCACAAAAGCCTCCATTTGTATGAAGAGTTAAACGACCTCACTTCCATTGTGATGACCATTTGCCATATTGGCGACGTTTACCTGAAATCCGGCTCCCCGGCTGAAGCACTCGAGTATTACATCCGGGCCGATATGATCAGCAGCAAAACCACCGACAAAAAACTCAATGCCGAAGTAGCCTATAACATTGGCAAAGCCTACAACATCAAGGGCGAATTTCTCAAAGCGCTCGATTATCAGCGAAAAGCACTCAGACTTTATGAAACCATCGACAACCAAAAATCAATTACCGAAACCTATGCCGAACTCGGGCTAATATACTATAACCTGGGTCATTACAACAAGGCGCTCTTTTACCTCGAACACGGAAATGAAATTGCAAGATCGATCAATTACAAATACCTCCTGGTGTCGTATGCGCAGCGCCTTTCGGAAGTATATGCCCAACTGGGCGATTACCGCCAGGCATATGCAAACTACCTGACCTATATTGCCGGCCGCGACGAGATCAACCTGAAAGAACGGCAGTTTAAAACCGATGAATTGCAGGCCAAATATTTTCTTACAGTCAAACAAAGCGAAGTAGATGAATTGAAGCATGTCGAACAACTCAACAAAGTACAGATCAAAAATCAGCAGTTGCTCATTCTGTTCGTCATTTTTATACTGGTCATCTCACTCATACTTTCTATAATCTTCAGGTTAAAATATGTGCAGAATCAAAAGCTAAACATTCAGTTGTCGTTGCAGAAACGAGCCATCGAAGATCAACAACACGAAATGGAAGAGCTCAACATCAACCTCAAAAAAGCCAATGCTTCCAAGGATAAATTTTTCTCGATCATCGCTCACGATCTCAAAAATCCGTTCAACTCACTGCTCGGCCTTTCCGACCTGCTCATCGAGGATTACGATTCGCTCGACGAATCCGACCGAAAAGAGTTCATCGCACAAATCAAAGCCTCGGGCGACAGGATCTACTCCCTGCTTCAAAATCTCCTCATCTGGGGCAGAAGTCAATTGGGTAAAATTGTTCCCTCCAGGGAGAAACTCCAGGTATTAGCACTGATGGAAGAAACCATCAGCATCACCCAACCCCATGCAAATGGCAAAAACATCTCTGTTAAAACAAGTGTTTCCGATGATGTTTTTGTTTTTGCCGACAAAAATATGATCTCCACCGTATTGCTCAATCTCGTTACCAATGCCATCAAGTTCACACCTTCGGGTGGAGAAGTAGAAGTGCATGGATACCATAAAGGGAATACGGTTGAAATAATGGTGGCCGATACCGGTATCGGTATTTCAAAGGAAAACCAGGAAAAACTGTTTCACCTCGACGAAAAAGTTCAGACCGACGGCACCAACAAAGAAAAAGGTACCGGGCTCGGACTTATCCTCTGCAAAGATTTCATCGAAAAAAATGACGGACGCATCTGGGTTGAAAGCGATGAAGGTGCCGGATGCTGGATCTGTTTCACTTTACCCGCCTCCGGAAGCGAAAACCGCAGCCAAACCTTCCGCAACCACCCACCCCGCGATATTGCCCATTTGCAACATGTGGGATAAGGCAACTTTCCATAATTCCATACCTGGAGAACGAAGCAACATAGGCGTGTTCTTCCGTTAAACAATTTAGATCAATTCTAAATTTAACCCAAAATTTGCAAATTTCATTTGATCGTTTTATTTTCACCGCTCCAATTTTAATTAAAGTATAAACGTAAAACATCAAAATCATGACAGACACACAAGAGAACAAATTCAGCAGCTATCTCGTAACCGAAACAGTAATCGATCAAAACATCACCACCTGGGAACCTGTCCAATCTTTCAGCGACATTGCCAACAAAGTAAAATCGATCATTACCGATATCCGCGAAAAGCGGCAAATTCAGGAACTAAACAATACCAGTCTGACCGAAAACAAACACGATGTCGCAGCCAAACTGATCGAAGAAACCCTTAAATTGTTATATGCCCTGGTCTCTTATGCCGTGTATTCCGGCAAAAAAAGAATACTCTCCCAGGTCAACTACACCGAATCAGAGATCAGGTACATACGCGATACCATTCTCTACGACCGTGCCCTGCTCATTCAACGAAAAGCCCGTGAGTATGAAACCGATCTCGGCGCCTACCTGATCACTCCCGAAGACATCTCAAAACAAAACGAAACCTTAACCGAATACGCAACCACCATTGCCGAAAAATCCGCTGCCAATACCGTTACCAAAACAGCCACCGAAGATCTGAAAGCGAAATTCCATGAAATGGATACCCTGCTGAAAGAAAAACTCGACCGGCTCATCCTTATATTCAAAGCTACCAACCCTGAGTTCGTACAGCAATATTTCAATTCCCGCATCATCATCGATCTGGGTCACCGAAAGTCCACCACAGGGCAAACCCTTATCACCGGCACCGTTACCGATGCCGTTACAGGGCAGCCCCTCAACCAGGTTGCTGTTTCGGTACAGGGAACCCAACTCATCGCCTACACCGGTCCGGCCGGCCTTTTCTCCATCGATGTTGGCAAAACCGGCGACTACACACTCCTCTTCTCACTCCTCAACTACAAAACCGACTCAGAATCGGTCCGTGCAGAAAATGGCGCACAGGTAAATATAGATGTCGATCTTGATCCGATATCATAACATGCATAACCATGAGAAAAATCCATAATTTATCTTCGGCACAAGCGCAAATACTTGTGCCGGTTTTTCAATCATGATCATGAAACCCGAAACAAAATAATCATGACCGACACACAAGAAAAC
>JAGQVF010000123.1:0-5791 GCA_020438135.1 Bacteroidales bacterium
GTTTTTTGTTTCATCACCGAGCGAATTCGGTTAATGATTTCCCTGATATCTGCTATCACTGAATCCGGGCCCAACGCTGAGAGTTGGATTCTTTCAATTGGAAAGGAAACTTCGTACCCTGAACTGTCGGGTTTTGCAGGAGCATTCGGAGTCAGATACACGAGGCTGTCTTTCAAAGACTCAATGCGTGATAGTTCCAGTGTATCCCAAACCATTCTTCCTTTGCCAAAAATATTTCGCCAGGTTGAATTCAGCCCGTTCCACCAGGTTATGATCTCTTCTTTTTCGTTGAGTTTGGTGGTATAAATACTGGCAATTTTCAAGTCGTTTTTATTCGGATCGAGGTTTACTTCCATATAACGGGTTTTCCGCGAATCGATGGTGTCGCCCGAAACAGTGATCGCTTTCAATTGCCGGTTATAGGTAACTTTGAAAAAATGATTGTTTTGATTATTCACAAAGTGATCCACCTTCTCAATGTTGAAGGTAAATTCAGCTTGCCTGAAAAAAAAGCGAATATCTTTCAGGTATGCCTGAACATCCTTATGTAACGGAACATCACGGTTGTCGTCCAGGTCGTCTTCAATCTGCACCTTGTCGTCTTTAAAAACCTTCAGGTAACTTTCGCTGATGGCAATTTCTTTTTCGCGTGGAACAGTTTCAGGATCACCGATGAAATTAAGTGTGCTTTCAACATAATTTACCAAACCTTTCACTTTCTCTTTGTAAGCGTTTATCTCGTCAGAGGTTAGTTCAGTCGGTTGATTTTGCTGACCGAACAACGGGTTGAGCAAAAGCAGCACAAAGGATATTCCGGTGGCCAGGTATATTTTTTTCATTCAGGCAGATAAAATTTAATGAGCGCTTCTTTTTCTTTATCAGAGATTTTATAAAGTTTGGTTATAAGCCATCCCGAATTCCCACCCGGTCTGTTGATATAGTTTACTTCAAAATACCATCCATCAACCTGGAAAAAATGAAACTTCAACGGACCGATATCTTCAAATGTCATGTTGCCCATTTTAACTTCATAAAACAAAAGCGTTCTGTAGTCGGGGTTGTATGTTTTTGAGGCATAGTATTCAGCATATCGCGGGTTATCAAATACTTTATGAATATTCATAAAATCGAGTTCGTGGCTCATGGGATGCAGAAATTTCTTGTTGATCTCATCTTTATCACCTTTGTTGAAATTTTTCAAAAACTGATCGAAATACACATTGGTGATCACCCATTTGTAGCCCAACCTTTCCTGTTCGAGTTGCAAAAACAAGATCAGGTTCTCTTTCTTGCGATAATATTTAAAAGTAGTGGCCAGTTCGGCAAACCAGTCGTTGCCGTGAAAATCGAGAAAAACCGGGTTGTCGGTGTTGGAAACATCTGCAATAAACTCCTCTTTCTGACTATTTTGGATAAACGAACTCTCTTTATCGAAGAGCATTTTCAGGTAAACCTTTCTGAAGGCATTATCGCGATAAAGGCTGTCGCCCGGGTAATACCGGTTTCCTTTGCGGTCTTCCTCATTGTTGAACCTGCGGAAAAACTGGTTCACCTGTTTGGTTTGGGCATAGAGATCGGATTCGTCCCCGGTGATTGAGCCGAGGTTCTGACCCTCTGCCGGGGCCAAAAAAATGAAAACCAGAATTATATTTATAAGGATGTTTAACTTCATTGATTACATAACAAATTTGTAAGAGATTTGTGTAAGGCGCGGCAATTGACCATGTGAAATATATAGATAAAAAGGGCACCACGAAACGGGTTGCCCTCTTTAATTTTATCAAATGTACTACGCTATTCTTTGCTGGTTTCTTTCACCCGGATATCGCCCAGCAGCACATCCCAGAAACCGATCAGTTTTCCTGCGATCTGGGTTTCTTTACGTTTCACATACACGGTTATATCTTTTTTTGTGACGTCTTCATATACCAATCCACCTTCCTGGTCGTACCCTGAAAATTTCTGGAAAATGGTGATCACCCCAACATAGGTGCCGTCGGGTTGGCGTTCGAGGTCGCTTACGTATTCAATCTTGTACCACTCAATATCAACCTTGCTGTAGTTGAGCCGCATGAGCCTTTCGAAATATTCGCGCACTTCGTAATAATTGATGCCTTCCCGAAACAGGCTTGAAACGCCCACTTCACTACCTTCCATAAAAAGTTCAACGGCGCGGTCGATCACCCGCTGTGCCTCTGAAAACTCGGTTTCCTTGTCGCCGATAAGGGTGATGTATTTACTCAAATCTCTTACTTTTTCAAGTGCCAGGCTGTCGATGGCCTGTTTTCTTGCAGGACTGATATGGTCCTGTGCCATGCTTTCGAATCCAAATGAAACGAATAGCAATGTTATAATGATGAATGTCTTTGCCTTCATGTTGTTATTTTTTTATGAGTTCTAAAACTGTAATCTGGCCGTAATCATCAAACTTGATGTTTTGGATACGGTTGTTGTAGTTTTTGGTATCCTTCAGGTAGTTGAGGTATTTGTCGATGGTGGTGGGCTCGTCGTAGTCAACAGTTTCTCCTTCCTGGCTGATAATTACAAGCACCGGTACATCGGGTGATGCAAACAATTTAAGCGCCTGACCTATCTTGGCATTGGCCTCGCTTACGCTGTTGGCAGTGGCAATGGCATTAAAATATTCATCGATGTACTGGTAACTATCCTCTTCTTCGGCCTCTTTCTTTTTACGGGCCTCCTCTTCCTCTTTTAAGCGCAGTGCTTCTTTTTCTGCTGCAATTTTATCTTCGACCTGTCGGATCAGATCATTTACAGTCGGGTCATTCAGATTTTGCGATTTGATATCGGCCAGCCTGCGTTCCTTTTCTGAAAGCGGCATGGTGCCGTCGTCGTTCAGGATCGCTTTCAACTCTGCGATAGCCTTATCAACTTTTTCCTGGTATTCTTTAGCGGCCTGCTCCTGGGCCAGCTTTTTTTTGCTTTTACATCCACCGGTGCCGAATGCCACACTTCCGATCAACAAAAGTATGAACAACCTCGGGATGAGTTTGCTTACATAGTGGTTCCTTTTCATAATTGTATGTTTTACCAATTGATTAACTGAATAAATTTCAGTCAATAATAACAGCGAAATAGCTATTCTATTATTAACTGCTTGCAAAATTATCTAATTTTAAGGGCGTTAATTTGCATGAAAAAAAAACATTTCAACATACCGGTTTTCATTCCTGAAGCTGCCTGTCCGTTTCAATGTATCTATTGCAATCAGCGGAAAATATCAGGAAAGTTACATCTTCCGGATGCCCTTGAAATTAACAATATCATTGAAGATCATCTGACCACCCTTCCCAAAAAGGATGCCACGGTTGAGTTGGCTTATTTCGGAGGTAATTTTACCGGATTTACTTCGGATGTGCAGAAAAATTTCCTCAATTTGGTGAACCCTTACATCCGGTCGGGAGAAATTTCCGGAATCAGGTTGTCAACCAGGCCTGATTACATCAATCCCGAGATACTTGACCTTTTGAAAGATCACCATGTAAAAACCATTGAGTTAGGTGCCCAGTCGATGGATGATGAAGTGTTGAAAAAATCAAAAAGAGGCCATACAGCGCGGGATACAGAGATGGCTGCAAACATGATCATTGAAAGAGGATTTAACCTGGGTTTGCAAATGATGATCGGACTTCCCGGTGATACCTTCGAAAAATCGCTCTATACGGCCCAACGGATCACCGAACTGGGTGCCACTGAAACACGCATTTATCCTACCCTGGTGATCAGGGATACCATCCTTGAAAAGCACTACCTTGAAGGGAGGTTTGAACCTTTAACGCTTGAGGACGCTGTTTCCTGGTCTGCCGAGTTGCTTCAGGTTTTTGAAGAGGCAAAAGTGAAAGTCCTGAAACTGGGGTTGCATCCTTCCGAAGGACTGTTGTCAGGCAGCGACCTGGTAGCCGGCCCCTGGCACCAGTCATTCCGGGAGTTGGTTTTGACACGGATCTGGCGGCAAAAACTGCAACTATTACTGGGTCTTGATTCAGAAACAGTTTGCATAGAAGTCCCCTCGAAGGAGATCAATTATGCGGTGGGTTACGGCGGCAGCAATAAGAAAATGTTATTGCAGAAATTTATATCAGTGGAATTTAATACGAATGCACAATTGAATCAACGTAGTTTTAACATTATATAAAAAACACCGATGAATTTGAGTCATCGGATGAGAATTCTCTGGTATCCTCATTCTATGATCATTGTTTCAATTATTCTTTCACAATTTTTTCAGTAACAATGCTCCCATTGATCTGAAATCTCACAAAATAAACCCCGTTTTTCAATGATCTTGTATCGATATTTCCGGATCTTTCATCTGCCATTACATCGATTGTAACATGTCCGTAAACATCCGATACAGTGATGTGCTCAACCGGTGTTTCAGCGTTAAAATTGAAATAATCTCCAACCGGATTCGGAAAAATTTCAACTGACAATGCTTCGTGTTTCTCAATGCCAATGGTAGTTCCAACGCCAAATTCTGTTTCATAGGTATTTCCTCCAAAATCCGCTACGATGTTGTAAATGCCTTCGGGCCAGGCAGTGGTTACATCAAATTGCCAGTAAGCCAGTGCCGTGGCATAATCCTGCCCCCAGTTTTGATTCCAGGTCCATTCACTATAAATATTTTCATCCGGGTCGAAAACTGTAATATGAACCGGATCGTTTGCCTGGATATCGCGGAAAAATAATCTGATGACCAATAGATCTCCCGGGTTGAAGTTAACCTCTTCGTAGGTGTTTTCGATTTCAGGGCAATCTTCGTCAAAAGCGGTTGTGTAATGGGTTGATAGCCTGTTGATGGTGGGGATGTTGTAGTCGGGTTGTTCCGCCCACCAGCTTTCAGCGTTCATGTTGTTGCACGAACCTGCGTACGGATCAATCAGATCTCCATCGCTATTGTGCACCTCAAAATGAAGATGCGGCCAATTGCTGCTTCCCGAACTGCCGGCAGCTCCAAGATATTCACCGGCCTCCACCGAATCACCGATCTCCTTATCAGTGATGGCACCATTCTTAAAATGCCAGTACCAGGTTTGTGATCCATCCGCATGTTCAAGCACGATACCGTTCCAGTTCGGATTACCGGTATTCGAACAGTTCATGTCGAAAAATCCATCTCTTTTGTCGATAATGGTTCCGGCTGCTGCCGCTACGATCTCCATCACCTCTTCCTGCATGCTTTTCCAGGGATAAGGCCATAAAATGTAATCCGAACCTTCATGATTTCCATTTGACCAATCGTAGGTTCTTTGTCCGCAATGGTAGTCAGTCAGGTTGTTGTTGGGTGTAAGGTTGTGATCTACCTGGAAGTTTAGTGTGTAGTATCCGTAATCATCAAATCCCTCCTTAGCCTGTATAGGCAAAATGAATGATACATCTTTTTTTGTTTGCCTGAGGGCGTTGGGATTGTTAGCCAGGATTTGTTTCTTATTCTCTGCAATCCTTTCAAGTGCGATGGCTCTCTGGTCATCCGGGATACATTCGGTATGCTGGAGCGCGACCGGTGCAAAATGCGCATCTGAAGGGTAAATTCCCCTTGGTGAGTTAACCGATGTATTTTCTGATCGGACTACACCGGATTGAGCATGAACCAGTGAAACCATGATCAGCAGCGAAAATAGCGGGTATATGATTTTAGCCATTTGTAGAAAATTTAAAAGTTAATAATGAAATAAATTTCGTGTATGGCTAACAATCGAAAAGTCGAAAAGTTGAAATGATCAGGGATTTGATTTAAGGACGCGAATGCTCATGATAAAAACAAAAATGA
>JAGQVF010000123.1:5927-7033 GCA_020438135.1 Bacteroidales bacterium
GATGTAGGCAGGATGCAACGAGAGATGCAGCATGGGTTGGTACGTTTCGAGGTATCTTTTCATCGAAGGAATCACCGCAAATTCACCTCCTTCGATATCCATTTTAATAAAATCAATTTTCCCGGGATGATGAGTTTCGATGAATGATTTCCAGGTGATCGCCCTGGCCCTGAACGATTTTTTATATCGATCAATGTTTACCATGCTGCTCATGCTATCACCGGGTTTTTTTCCATGACTGGCCATTTTAATGTAACCGTTTTCAGTGGAAATCGCAGTTTGATGGGTGATGATGTTATTCAGGTTGTTTTTGTCGATGTTTGTGCGCAGAAATCTATACGCTATTTCATCCGGTTCGAAAGCATGTACGGTTTTACAGATACGGGAAGCATACATGGCTGTGGGTCCGATCCAGGCGCCTATATCACAATACACCGTGTTTTTGTCGAGATATCTATCGAGCATCCTGTAAAATTCAGGTTCGAATCCACCATGATTAACAATGCGCCAGAAAAACATGTGTGCGTTATCGCCCCTGAATTCCTGCTCACCGATTTTCACCGGGTAATAACCTTTCAGGCCGTAGACCAGTTTTTCGAAAATCTTGTTCATGCCACTTGGTTTTGCCGGCGGCTCCATTCATGGATGATCATCCGGAGTTCCTGCACGCCATCTGTCAGCGCTGCCGGACCGGGTTGCAGAATGATCGATGAGTCCACCTCATACAGGTCGTTATTTTGAATGGCGCTGATCGAATGCCAACCCTCTCTTTTGATTACTTTATCGGATCTGAATTTCCTGCCGCACCAAGAGCCGATGATGATATCGGGATTTTTTTCGATCACGGTTTTCGGATCTCTTACAATGCGGTCTTTAGCCAGCGGTTTGTTTTTGTGTTCGGGAAAACAGTCGATCCCACCGGCAATTTCAATCAACTCAGTAACCCATTGTATGCCGGTGATCATCGGCTCGTACCACTCTTCAAAATAGACAAGAGGTTTCGGATCGAGTTTTTGGCTTTCCAGCCTGATCTTATCGAGGTTTTTTTCAGTTTCACCAATAAACCTGGATGCCTTCTCTGATGCACCTACCAATGAACCCAATTG
>JAGQVF010000124.1:0-2198 GCA_020438135.1 Bacteroidales bacterium
TGGATGAAGTAGATAAAGTGCTCGGAGCCAATGTAAGCGGTGATCCGCAAGCTGCTTTGCTCGAGATCCTCGATCCTGAACAAAATTTTGCGTTTCACGACAATTACCTTGAGGTAGATTATGACCTGTCAAAAGTGATGTTTATTGCAACCGCCAACACGCTAAGCACTATTCATCCCGCTTTGGTCGATAGGATGGAAGTGATCGATATCAGCGGTTACCTGCTGGAGGAAAAAGTGGAAATAGCAAAAAAACACCTCATTCCCAAGCAATTGAAAGAACATGGCGTAAAGTCATCCCAATTAAAATTCAAAAAGCAGATCATCGAGCGGATCATTGAGGATTATACCCGTGAAGCCGGTGTGAGAAAGCTTGAAAAAAACATTGCTACAGTTATTCGTAAAAAGATCAAATTTATCGTCGATAATCTTGATTACAACGTTGAACTCACTGTTGACGACCTGATCACATCTTTAGGACCACCCCGTTTCCAGAAAGAAAAAGCACTTTCAAATGATGTGGCCGGTGTTGTGACCGGACTGGCCTGGACAGCCGTTGGAGGGGAAATTCTGTTCGTTGAATCAAGTTTGAGTAAAGGGAAAGGGACTTTAACGTTGACCGGAAACCTGGGCGATGTGATGAAAGAATCCGCCACCATCGCATACGAATACCTGAAAGCACATGCCGACGACCTCGGATTGGATGCAGATATTTTCAAAAACTGGAACGTTCACATTCACGTACCCGAAGGGGCAACACCAAAGGATGGCCCTTCTGCAGGTATTACCATGTTTACTTCCCTGGCCTCGGCATTTACGCAAAGAAAGATCCGGGCAAAAACCGCCATGACCGGCGAAATAACCTTACGCGGAAAAGTATTGCCGGTAGGTGGGATTAAAGAGAAAATCCTGGCTGCCAAGCGGGCAAAGATCAAGCACATCATTCTTTCAACCGAAAATGAAAAGGATGTAGTAGATATCAAAGAAAAATATGTGGATGGCCTCGAATTCCATTATGTCGATCAAATGATCGAAGTAGTTGATTTTGCTTTGCTGAAGGAGAAGGTTTTTAAGCCTGTAACCATCAATTAATGTAAGAAAGCCAAGATTTTTAATCCGGTCTTTCCAACTTTTGGTTTGTAATTTAAGTTTACAAAATTTAGTAAATAGAAATCAGGTATTAGGTTTTTTATTTCAGATTGATTTCATAAGGACCTGTGCACTAACCACCAATTTTTAAAATAAAAAATTCTTTTCACATCTTTCCAATTTGCCCTTCTTCACCCAGGGGAAGTTTTAAATTTTCTTAAAATTTTGGTTATTGGAATTTCAGTTTTTGATTTTTTAAAAGGTATCAGCAGCCTCATAAGCGGGATTCTGTTTGAGTTCTGTCATTTATCTGGCCACACCATCGCTGGTGTGATCAATCGGCCAACCCCCCGGGATCGGACGGGCAGCCCTTATTCCGTCAACTGACGGAAACCCCGGTATACATGGCCTTTCAACCCGTAAGGTTTACCCCCGCATAGTGTCACCACTTTGCGGCGTAGGCTCTTACCCCACGTTTTCACCTTTACCCGCCGAAGGCGGGCAGTTATTTTCTGCGGCACTTGCTGTTCCCGAGAAATTCGGGACCTTCCCGTTAGGAAGTACGGCGCCCTTTGTTGTCCCGACTTTCCTCCACGCTTTACGCGCGACGACAGACCGGGCTGCTGATACCGGCAGCAAAATTACGAAATACTTTTACTTTGATCTTAGGTTGGTATTTCCATTTCTTTTGAAGCAGTTTGCTAATTCTACAATCTAATATCTAAGATCAAAAACAAAATTCAAATTTCTGATCCTGATTATTCTCTATTTTTGCAACAAAGCACCCAACATGATCAAATATCCTGTTTTTACCCTGATAATCATTTTTAGTATGATGGCATGCCAATCTCCTAAAGAAAAAGCCGACCTGATCATTCACAATGCACTGGTTTATACCGTTGATGAAAAATTTTCAATTCAGCAGGCCTTTGCTGTAAAGGATGGGAAATTCATCGCCATCGGAACAGATGAGTCTATTCTTGAAAAATTTGAGGCTGATTCCATAATTGATATGAGAGGTAATCCGGTTTATCCCGGTTTCATCGATGCACATTGTCATTTCTTCGGCTATGGTTATAATCTGCTGAAAAGAGCTGATCTAACCGGTAC
>JAGQVF010000124.1:2257-2518 GCA_020438135.1 Bacteroidales bacterium
CATCCCAATTGGCTCGAAGGTCGCGGTTGGGATCAGAATGATTGGGAGGTGAAAGAATTTCCGGATAAATCAGGACTTGATGAAGCTTTTCCGGATACCCCGGTTTTTATTACCCGGATCGACGGGCATGCCGGACTGGCCAGTTCGCTGGCCCTAAAAAGGGCAGGTGTTACATCCGATACTAAAGTACAGGGTGGGGAAGTAGTCAAAAAAAACGGCGAACCTACCGGCCTGCTGATCGATAACGCCATGGAGTTGATC
>JAGQVF010000125.1 GCA_020438135.1 Bacteroidales bacterium
TGTATTGTCAATCGTTATTTCAAATGAACCTGATGAAACAGGCAGGTTCTCAAGGGAATAATGATGGGCCTGAACATTTTCGAAAACAAGAGAAAAAGTTAGGTCATCCCATGCGCCTCCAAAGGTTTCATTGATCCTGAGATGTAATGATCCCAAAAAACCAAAACCTGAAGTTTGATTATGATCCACACGTGTGATCCCGAAATCTATTCTTCCCTGCGAATCGAAAGTTTTAGAAAGATTCCACACGTCCTCCGAAGAACCTATCCAGTTCCCACTGAAATCTAACCCGGAGGTTGAGGTATTAAAAATTTCAGGATCAAAATGGATGGAAAACCTAAGCCCATAAATATTTTGTACTGGTTCGTTTTCTGTTCCCAGGTAAACCGGTATGGTGAGTTGATCATCTCCATCATATTCAACCTCATCAGGGATTACAAACAGAGAAGGACCAGAAAAAGACGAAAGTGATTTAAAAGATCCCGACTGCAACTTTCCATAGTTCAGGCTGATCGCCAGAGTATCATTGATTTCTACAAGACCGTTTCCATCGGTATCAGCATGTTTGAAATTAACGCCCGTTACCACCGTGTCTGCCCAATCGGTTACGTAATGAGGGTACCAACCGATGGATGTATCAACCCGCTGCGGACCGGAAGTTCCGGCAGTAACACCCAGCAACATCAGGTCGTCCATGTTTACCTCTCCGTCATAATTTACATCGCCGGGCCAAACATAATCGATCACCAGGTTATCGATATTTCCAAGCGAATCGGACTTCAGCACAAACAAATCCTGCTCTCCGACGCTCAGGTATTCATTGATTTCCCCGGCTATCACAAAACCGCCATCCGATGTTCTGCGAATTTGCGTAATGGTTGTGGATGAGTCTGATCCCATAAGCAAATCTCTTGACAGCAAATTTCCAAGACTATCGATTCGCAAAAGGGCACTCTTATAAAAAGAGGTACCAAACCCGCTGAAACGTTTTTCAGTGATCATAAATTCTCCGCTTTCCCATGCGATAACATCTGTACCGTTGGTGTAAATTGAATCAGGATAGTTTTTATACCACATAAAATCTCCATCTGCATTTGCCCTCAGAGCAGCGGTTGCTGTGCTGTTTGGTGAAGTATAGCCGGTTAAAATAAATCCGTCGTCAGACAATTGTTTGATAGATTGGGCGGACCGCATCCACATGTCAGGTCCATCAAAAATCACCGACCAGGAAGAATCGGCATTGGCATCAAATTTCCAGATAAAAGCCCGCGATCCTGAACCTGCTCCGGTTGCCCCTGTCAAAACAAATCCACCGTCAGTAGTCGTTTCCATGTCGTTTATCACCGTTCCACTATACCAACCCAGGGGAACAAGACTTTCGAGATCACGTTCTTCAAGTAATTCACCATTTTCTCCGACAATAAACATATATGGGTCCAGGGCGTAATATCCTTCATGACTCACCACTGCAATTCGTCCATCCGGCAACAATGCCCCCCTGGCAAGTAAACCTGAATTATTAAAAACACCATCAGTCCACTGCGTTGTCCACAAAGTGTCGCCTTCAGAGGATAATTTTACCAACCAGGGTTTGTTAAACCCGGTTGCATTTCCTACCACCACAAATGATCCGTCCTGGCTCTCCAGCACGGAAAAAGCCCTCTCGGAATATGCATCCTTGCTGAGTGTTCGTTCCCACTGCATACTTCCGAACATGTCGATCTTTACCACATAAAAATCACTGGATCCACCATCACTACCATAGGCAGCAACGATAAATCCCTTGTCGGAAGTTTCTTTGATATCGTAGGCAAACTCAGCACCTTCATTTCCAAAAAATGCATTCCATGGGAAATTTTGACCAGATACACTAAGTGTCCCGAGCAGTAAAACTGAAAAAAGCAGAGGTGAAAAGTTCATTTTAATGTTAAGTTTGTTTAATATTTAAACAATCTGAAATCAATCTTTGTTTAACATTTACATAAAACAATAAAACAAAAATATTATGAAGCGTCTGTTTACCCTTTTTGTACTTTTTAATTTTACAGTATTTCTCTCAATGGCCCAACTTCCAGAGAGTTTTGGAGATTTAATCAATTCGGTAGATCTGGGAAGTCAGACACCAACCCCTGACCGCTCAATTACCGGTATTCAATATGCCAATGGTAATCTTTGGGTTACAGGTTTCGATCCGGATGATTACTGGCAACATAAGCTGTACAAATTTTCGGGTGATGGAACCGAGCTTCTCGAAACTTTCAGCTATGGTGTTGAAGCCGCCGGATGGCATGACATGGCATGGGACGGTGAATTTTTATATGTTGCAGATATGCAGGTCGTTCGACAGATTGATCCGGCCAATGGTCAAAAAACCGGGGTAACCATTCCTGCTCCGTTCTATTACAATCGCGGACTAGCTTACAATCCCTTTTCCGATCACTTTTATATAGTCGGAGAAGGTGGATTTAATATTTATGAGATCGACAGAGATGGAAACATTGTCGGGGCGATTGCAAACCCGGTAGGTCATTATGCTGTTGGCCTTGCTGTGGATACAATATCCCCCGGAGGACCCTTCCTGTGGGCTTATTCAAATATCGAAGAAGGATATAACCTGGTATTGGTTGCCAAACAATATTCGCTTCAAACCAACCAGTTTACCGGTATTCAATTCAATGGTGCTTCCATTTCGAATATTATTGCTGAAAGGGCGGGTGGAGCAACAATCAGGTATAACGAAAATAGCGAAACACTGGAACTGATCACCATTAATATCCGCAATGGAAGCTCACAGGATCAGTACGAATATGCAATGTTTTATGATATTACAAGGGATGAAATTCCGGGACCTCAAATCCTGGTAAATCCCGGATCGATACAAAACACTGTTCAAACAGGAGATTCAATTGATGTAAATGTGGACATTATGAATGATGGTGATGCAACTCTATTTTGGTCGGCATATATTGAGACTCCGGATCAGGATACCATCAACAATCTGGGTGACCTTTTGTCGTCGGTTAATCTCACACAGCAATCAGGAAATGATGATCGTGGCATAAAAGGGATCACCTACCTGGATAATAAAATCTGGATCAATGGCAGGAATTATTCTCAGAATCAACCAACCATTTATGAGTTTGATAACGCCGGCAATTTGCTTGCTTCACATCCTTATTTTAGTTTAAACGGCATTGGATTTTTCAGCATAACCTCTGATGGAGAATATTTATACGGAGAGGACACCTACACGATCATGCAGATTGATCCTGTAAACTTTCAGGTTGTGGATAATATCATCAAGCCTAGCGGATCTTTCAGCGATATGACTTATGATCCGCAAACCGATCATTTTTGGGGTGGTAATTCAAACGGTCTAATTTACGAATTTGATCGTGATGGTGAGGTTGTCAATGAATTTGTAACAAACTTAGCTATCAAGGGGTTGGCCTGGGATCAATGGTCGCCGGGCGGTCCATTCCTTTGGGCCTGGATTGAAGTGATGGACGGAGATGAAGTAATCGGTATTGATGCGGTACGGTTGAATCCACACACCTGCACACCTGCCGGTAACGGATTTGCCGGTGTTGCATTTAGCAATGACACGCTATTTACCGATACACCCAACGGAATTGTTATTACCAGCGCACTTGAAAACAATAATGTATCATTGCTCGGATTGCATAACGCAGGACAAGTAAATGGTTCGGATACCATTTCCGGTACAGATTTTATGGCGGTTTATGATCTGGATGTTGTACCTCCCCCCGGATGGATCAAATTACTGGATACATCCTATGGTGAGATCACTGCAGGGCAGTCTGAACAATTCACAGTAAGATTACTCTCTTTAATGGAAGATACAGTAATGACTGCAAATATCCGGATTTCGAACAACGACATTGAAAATTCCGAGTGGGTAATACCCGTATCATTCGAAATGACCAACGATTTCATCTCTGCAACTACAGATTTAGACGGATCCAGAAGTGAGGCACTCGGACAGAATTATCCGAATCCTTTTGTGCAATCAACTGTTATTCCTGTGTATTTGAAAAAATCGATGTATGTTAACCTGTCGGTTTTTGATCAGTACGGAAGATTGGTTGACCGGACTTTCAGCGGTTACCTTCCCGAAGGAGCTCATCATCTGCAGGCTCAATTGCCTGATTTGCCGGATGGAATCTATTACTATACATTACAGTCAGAGAAGGAACAATTCACCAAAAGAATGGTGATCAAAAAATAAAATCACTGGCTGGTATTGTCAGCTTTTATACATTTGACCCAAAAAACAATGCGTCTATTTACTATTGTTCTTTGGGTCATATTTTTTGCTGTTTCCTGTTCTGAACCATCAACTAAAAAAGTTAAAATTCAGGGTGAAACACAGGGCACATATTATGTTGTTACATATTACGATCCTGAAGGAACCAACTTCCAAAATGAAATTGAATTCCAACTGGCTGCTTTCGACACCATTGCCTCCATGTGGGTGAAACAGTCACTGATCAGCAGGATCAACCGGAATGAAACCAGCACAACCATCAATCCTGATTTTACGCAATTATATAATCAGTCGAAGGAGATTTATAATGCATCGGGTGGAGCTTTCGATCCTACGGTCGGGCCGCTTGTAAATGCCTGGGGATTTGGGTTTACCGACAGGATGAAAGTCGACAGTGCCGTTGTAGATAGTTTATTACCTCTCGTAGGCTTCAAACGGGTAACCCTCGAAAACGGGCAAATCCAGAAAGAAGATCCCCGGATTCAGTTCGACTTTAATGCGATTGCACAGGGGTATGCAGTTGACCTGATCGGCAAATTTCTCGAATCGAAAGGCATATCCGATTACCTGATCGACATTGGTGGCGAGGTTCTCGGCAGGGGAAGTAAACCCAACAACGAAACCTGGAAAGTCGGTATTGAAAAACCGGCTGATAATGCCCAATACGGGGATGCCCTCGAAGCAATCGTATCACTGAAAAACAAAGCACTTGCAACTTCAGGTAACTACCGAAAATTTTACGAGGAAGACGGAGTGCGATACTCACACACCATTGATCCGGTAACCGGATATCCTGTCACACATTCTATCCTGAGTGTTTCGGTGCTGGCTTCAGATTGTGCCAGTGCCGACGGCTGGGCCACTGCATGTATGGTTCTCGGATTACAGAAATCTCTTGAACTTATTAAATCCCGTTCTGAACTGGAAGCTTTTTTTATCTATTCCGACAGTACCGATGGCACCATGAAAACTATTTACAGTGAGGGTTTTGGGCAATATCTTGAGGAGATGCCTCAATGATCATCAAGATTGATCTCGAGAATGTCATTCCAACGGGTAGTATAATGAGGTGATAAATGATGCTGCCTCATTCCCCAGGATGAGTCGGTATCCTGAACAGCAAATTTTACAACGTCCAGACCGGCATTTTCGTTGATCTTATCAATCACTTTAAGTAATTTTTTGTGTTTCGCTCTGCCTTTCTCATCCCAAAGTGAAGTTTGTTGACCTGCATCAGGAATAACTTCCGACACAATCGCACCTGACTTTTTATACCTGAAGCCTTCCCTGTATAGCGATTTTAAAGCAATCAAAGCAAAATGTATCAATTCATGCGACTGATTGGTCGGAACCGGAAGTTTTACAATTTTATAGTTAACATATTTAGGTCCCGTGTCATATTTGTTGGTCATGATAAAGATCAGGACAGACTGTGCCAGCGACTTCTGTTTGCGGAGTTTTCGGGCCACTTTATCTACATAATCAGCTGTGGCGGCTTCCAACTCTTCGTATTTCGTAAGTGGTCGTCCAAATGACCTTGAAGTACAAATTTCCTTTTTATTTGCCGGATTTTGATTCAGTGGATAACAAACGGTTCCTCGTAATTCCAAAACCAGCCGTTGGCCTACAACACCCAGTTTTTCCCTGATCCTGTTCTCATCACAATATTTCAGTTCCCTCGCTGATGCAATGCCTGCGCCTTCAAAAAATGCTGAATATTTTTCTCCCACCCCCCAAATTTCATTTAACGGAATTTCTTCAAGAACTGAATCGGGATCAGGATGTCCGACAAGTGAGAACACACCATGCCTGTCGGGATCGGTTTTGGCTATGTGATTGGCAAGTTTTGCCTGTATTTTGGTATATCCGATTCCTATAGAAACCGGTATACCAGTCCATTTCAGAATCTTCGACTGCAAAGCTATTGCATGATTTTGAAGTTGATTCAGCGAAATGGCAGACAAATCAAGAAAAGCTTCATCTATTGAGTATATCTCCATGTCAGGGGACGATTCTGCCAGGATATTCATCACCCGCTGACTGATATCACCATACAGTGCATAATTGGTAGAAAATACATGCACACCATGTTGTTTAATCAGATCTGAAATTTCGAAAACAGGCACGGCCATTTTGATGCCTGCCCTTTTAGCCTCTTCAGAACGGGCTATAACACAGCCATCATTGTTGGAAAGTACCACAACAGGCTTGCCCCCGAGCGAAGGATGAAAAATCCTTTCACAGGATGCATAAAAATTATTACAATCTACCAATGCAAAAATCTTATTCATTTTCTATAACCTGGGAAAATAAAAGTAGGCAATTTTCTTTTAGTATCTTTGCCATCCGCTAATTGAAAACTGTTAATTTTACACACATGCAGACAATCATTCGACTTACAGATAACTACTCGGATTCTGAAAATATTATTTTTCCGGTAACCGATCTCAAACATGTTAACAAGGAGCTTTTTGATACCGGAGAACTGGAATATATGAAAAGTTTCCTGCGGGATCATAAACAGAAAAATTTTTCTTTTAACAGATTAGGCACATGGTTGCACGTTCTGTTGATTGAAAGGGAGAGTGAAAAATCTGCCAGACTTGAAACATATCGCGAAACAGGAGCTAAAATAACACCTGCTGTAAATGAGCATAAAATCGATTCAGTGATCGTGGTTGATGCAGAAGACAAACCGGAAGAGATATTGGCTTTTGCGGAAGGAATGGCCCTCAAAAATTACCAGTTCCTCAAATACAAAAGCAAACCGGATGACGAGCTGAACACCTTGAGCACCATCTACATAGGTTCCAAAAAAGTAGTTCAGGAAGAAGTGGACCGTTTGAATATCGTTGTGGATGCCGTGAGCCGTGCAAGAAATATGGTAAACGAACCGGTTGCAACCCTGAACGCAGTTGCCCTGGCCGGTGAAATTGAAAAAATGGGTAAAGAATCCGGAGCCTTGGTGGAGGTTTTTAACAGGAAAAAAATCGAATCGCTGAAAATGGGCGGTCTGCTCGCTGTGAATCGAGGAAGTGTTGATCCGCCCACTTTTAGTATCATCGAATGGAAACCTGAAAATGCCGTCAACAAAAAACCGGTTGTTCTGGTTGGAAAGGGAGTGGTTTACGATACCGGTGGAATGAATATCAAAACCGGTAATTTTATGAATGACATGAAGATGGATATGGCAGGTGGTGCTGCAGTTGCTTCAGCAGTTTATGCAGTAGCCAAAGCCAAAGTACCAATGCATGTGATCGCACTGGTACCGGCCACCGATAACCGTACACATGGCAATGCTTATGTAAGTGGGGATGTGATCACTATGTACGACGGCACCCGGGTAGAGGTGATCAATACCGATGCCGAGGGCCGGATGTTGCTGGCTGATGCCCTTGGATATGCTAAAAAATACGATCCTGAACTGGTGATCGACGTAGCAACCTTAACCGGTAGTGCCATGCGTGCCATCGGAAACTACGGTGTTGTGGGCATGCAATCGAATGCGGGTAAAGAATTCAATCGCTTAAAACAATGTGGAGAGGAAGTTTATGAAAGATTGGTTGAATTTCCGCTCTGGAAAGAATATGCAGAAGAGCTAAAATCCGATATTGCGGATATCAAACACCTTGGTGGCAGCAACGCAGGTGCAATTACAGCCGGAAAATTCCTGGAGCATTTTACTGATTATCCATTTATTCATCTTGATATTGCCGGACCGGCTTTTATGGAAAAAGCCTATAAATATTATCCCGCCGGAGGATCAGGAATTGTTGTCAGGTTGTTGTTTAAATACCTGCTTGATAAAACAGTTTAAGCCTGTCATAAAAATTTAAAACCAATTGTTTTATGGTAAATCCAGATAAAAATAATGAAGATATTAAAGTTGGAATAACCCACGGTGATTTCAACGGAATCAGTTACGAGATCATTATTAAAACCCTGATGGATAAAAGGATCATTGAATTTTTTACTCCCATCGTTTACGGCTCTTCCAAAGTAGCCTCTTATTATAGAAAAACACTTGATCTGAATGATATTCAATTCAATCTGGTAAAGAAAGCTGATTATGCCAATCCGAAACGGATCAATATTATTAATTGCATCAACGATGAAGTTAAAATTGAAATAGGCAAACTAACCGAAAAAGCCGGTGAACTTGCATTTCTGGCACTGGAAAAAGCGGTTGAAGATCTAAAATGGAATAAAATAGATGTATTGGTGACAGCACCAATTAACAAGAGCAACATTCAATCGGATAAATTTAATTTTACCGGACATACCGACTACCTGGCTTCAAAGTTTAATGCCGACAACCACCTGATGCTGATGGTGAGCAATGAGCTGCGTATTGGCATGGTCACAGGTCATATTCCGTTGAAAGAGGTTAGCGAGCAATTAACATCCGAACTGATCCTGAACAAAATCAGAATACTGGATAAAACCCTCCGGATGGATTTCAACATCGACAAACCCAAAATAGCAGTACTGGGACTAAACCCACATGCCGGCGATGAAGGTTTGATCGGCACCGAAGAAAAAGAGACCATCATTCCTGCCCTCAAAATGGCTGAAGAAGAAAATCGGCTGACTTTCGGTCCTTTTCCGGCCGATGGTTTTTTTGCTTCTGAAAAATACAAGAAATTTGACGGAATTCTTGCCATGTATCACGATCAGGGTATGCTACCCTTTAAAACCCTCGCCTTTGATACCGGTGTGAATTTTACAGCCGGCTTGCCGATTATCCGAACATCTCCTGCACATGGCACTGCATTCGACATTGCTGGACAAAACATCGCTTCACCAGATTCATTCAGGCAGGCTATTTACCTGGCAATTGATATATTTAACAACCGAAGGGAATTTGAGGAGCTAAATAAAAATCCCTTAAAAGTAAGCGATAACCAGAATGATAAGCCGCAATTCGATCCCAAAGCAAGACATTAATCTTTTTCTAACTATTCAGCAAAAGACAAAAGCAAACCTCTTTCATGTATTTACACACATACACCCTTGATCAAATTCTGAAAATTACAGGAGGTGAATGGGTTAGCAGGCACCCTCTTGAAAATTCAATCCAGGATATTCTTATCGATTCGAGAAGGCTGATCAATGCAGAAAACTGTCTGTTCATAGCACTGGTCACACGAAAGAATGATGGGCACAATTACATCCGGGAACTTCACCAAAAAGGAGTAAACAACTTTGTTATTTCCGACCCTGAAGCAGCCATCGAAAACACCAATTGTTTGCTTGTAAACGATACCTTAAATGCTTTACATAAACTAACGGCAGCCCACCGCGCTTCATTTGAAATTCCGGTTATAGGCATTACAGGAAGCAACGGAAAAACCATCATAAAAGAATGGTTGTTTCAATTGATGTCGCCTGATTATACCATTACCCGCAGTCCGAAAAGCTACAATTCGCAAATCGGTGTTCCGTTGTCGGTTTGGCAATTACAGCCTGAATCGGAATTGGGCATTTTTGAAGCAGGCATTTCAGAACCTGATGAAATGGGTAAACTACAGCCAATTATTCAGCCAACTGTTGGTATTTTCACCAATATCGGGCAGGCGCACAGTGAAAATTTCATCCATATTCAGCAAAAAGTAGGTGAAAAACTAAAACTATTTACCAGGGTCGGCACCCTGATATATACACCTGACTATTATGACATTCAGGAAACCATGATCAAATCCGGTATTCTTGAGAACATTGAAACTTTCACCTGGAGCCGTAATCAGGATGCCAAACTGCGAATTACAGATGTAAAAGAAGAAAAAGGGATAAGTATCCTTTCGGCTCTGTATAATTCCAAAAATATCTCGATCACCATTCCCTTTACCGATGGTGCCTCCGTTGAAAACGCAATTCATTGCTGGGCCACCATGTTATCTTTCGGTTATAAAAACGAACATATCGCCGGAAGGATGGCCAATTTGCAGCCCGTTGCGATGCGTCTCGAACAAAAGGAAGGCATCAACCATTGCACCATCATCAATGATTCATATAATTCTGATATCAATTCATTGAAAATTGCACTCGATTTCCTGAATCAGCAAAAACAACACAAAAAAAAGACGGTGATCTTGTCGGACATATTACAAACAGGCCTGAACGACAATGACCTGTATTCGGAAATCGCAGAGTTGCTCGAACAAAAAGAAGTGGACCGGATTATTGGAATCGGACCTGCCATAAGTAAGCAGTCCGGCAGATTTTCCATCGATAAATTGTTTTTTAACTCAACTCAGGAGTTTATTTCAAAATATCCGTTTGCTGAGTTCCAAAATGAAACCATTCTGTTGAAAGGTGCCAGGATATTTGAATTTGAACAGATCAGTCAGGCCCTACAGCAAAAAGCCCACGAAACGGTGCTGGAGATCAACCTGAATGCCTTGGTAAACAACCTGAATTACTTCCGAAAGAACATCCAACCTGCGACAAAGATCATGGCCATGGTTAAGGCATTTTCATATGGAAGTGGAAGTTTTGAGATCGCCAATGTA
Organism: Bacteroidales bacterium; assembly: GCA_020438135.1. GTDB lineage: Bacteria > Bacteroidota > Bacteroidia > Bacteroidales > JAADJA01 > JAADJA01. The sequence goes on from JAGQVF010000125.1 coordinate 10,801, forward strand.
CTCGAATTCCACCACATCGACTACCTGGCTGTAGCTTATGCCGACGAAGGTGTGGAACTCAGAAAAGCAGGAATCAAAACTCCTATCATGGTGATGAATCCTGATGAACAAAGTTTTGATGCGATCATAAAACACAGCCTCGAACCTGAAATTTACAACTTTCGATCGCTGCAGTTGCTTGACGAAGCGACACGGTCGAACATCATACCCGATAACAAACCGGTAAAGGTTCATCTGAAGCTTGACACCGGGATGCATCGGCTCGGATTCACAGAAGGTGAGATTGACAAACTGATCGATAACCTTAAGAAGATCAGGTTAATTTATGTTCAATCGGTTTTTTCGCACCTCGCTTCAAGTGAAGATCCTGCGGATGATGACTTTTCAAGGCTGCAGATAGACCGGTTGCAACGGATGGCAGAAAAAATAAGGGCCGGCACTGACCATTCTATCATGATGCACATCCTGAATTCAGCCGGGATCAACCGCTTTCCTGAAGCCCAGTTTGATATGGTGCGGTTGGGGATAAGCCTCTACGGAATTGTAAATGCTGCACCCGACCAGGGAAACCTCGAAAACGTTAGCTCGTTAAAATCCACTATCTCTCAGATAAAAACAGTGAAAGCGGGTGATACCATTGGATATAACCGAAAATGGAAAGCCGAAAACGAAATGCAGATTGCCATCGTGCCGGTTGGGTATGCCGACGGCCTCAACCGGAAGCTGAGCAACGGAGTGGGAAAGGTTTACATTCAAGGAAATCCTGCCATCATTGTTGGAAACATATGCATGGACATGTGTATGGTTGATGTTACTCATATCGAAGCAAATGAAGGAGACGATGTGATCATTTTCGATAAAGATCATCCCATCTCTGAATTAGCCAAAACACTTAACACCATTCCTTACGAAGTTTTGACCAATATTTCCAGAAGGGTGAAACGGGTTTATTATCATGAATAAAAACCTGCGAATTAAAATTGGATTGAAAACGTTTTCAATGAAGAAACATCACTTTGCACGAAATATAATTCAGTTGTTGTTGCTCTGTGATTCTGCCGGTACGGTTTTTTTCTTCAGGTAGAATCTTTCGTTCCACCACACCCATAAGGCAAACATTACCACATAGAAAAACGGCCTTACGACATAATCATGAACGAAATCCCAATGTTCAGGAAGGTTTATTGTGATCAAAACCATGGTAATAATCCGCAGGACATTGACCACATGAATCGTAAATAATCCAAAAGGAATGAACCACAACTTATGTTTCCACGGACCCGGATAAAGTACCATCAAAAAGAACCATTGGTAAAATTGTTTCATTCCGCTACAACTGCGGTTAACTGAAACATAACCATTGTTTTCGGCATAGTAAAAAACGTTTTGCTTTACCGCTCCATCAATCGATAAATGTTCAAATGGAGTAACATTTACGTCGAACAAACCCAATAGCCAATTGCTCTGTACATATACCATATTAGCCAGCCAATAGGCAGAGTTGCTGATGGCAGCCACACTAAAAAAATCACCGACAAATTGTTTCCATAAAAAATGGAAAATCACCAGAATAATCATAAAAATGGCAACATCTTTAAAAGCATCAAGGTGATATTTTTTGATGAATGAATTGATGGAGTTTACCAATTTGCCCGGCATATGAATGGCTGTTTAATTGTGTTTCAAACGGGTTAATTAATTTTTTAAGAAGTGGCTAAAATATAAAAAAGTTAATAACTTTGCGCGCTAACTTAAAAATTTATCCCAGGCTTGGACCGATCACACAGAGACAGCCACAGGCGAAGCAGAAAAAAGGGTGGACGGATTTTCCGCCGGTTGAAACGTTTCTTCAAGCAACTTTTTGTTGGTGATTCAGCTCCAAAAGAATACAGGCCGTACCTGGGTCCCTCTGCTGACCAAAAAGAAATAGAGGAAAAAACTTACGAGAATACCCGCGTTAGCCCTAAAAAATACACCAGGAGAAAACCCAAATCAACGGATGCTAATAAAGTTAGCCTGGGTGATCGCTGGACCCGTTACCTTGAAAAAAGGAAAAAAAGAAAACACAAAAACAAAATGAAGCGCAAATACCGCAAAAAACAGCGGAGACGCGCTCGCATCGAATTCATCAGAAGGTTTATACCGCAATACAAAAAAAGCGAATTCGTCAATCCTGAAATTACCCAGATTGAAAACATCGATGAAAAGGAAAAGGTAAAACCCAGAAGCAACCTGGTTTATACCGTCAACTCAACCATCGTTTTTATCATTGCCTATCTTCTTGTTTATATTATTTATCAGTTGACGGTTCTGGTCGTTGCCTCGCACTGGAAACTCGATTCGGTATTGTTCTATTACGATTTGGCCTTTAATGACTATTCACCCCTGTGGAACCGGATGAATATCATTGCCACTACTTTATCGGGCCCACTGGTAAGCCTGTTGATCGGTATAATTTTAATGCGGTTGGTTGTACCCCGGATCGTTGAGCACAAAACAACCAAATTACTAATGATATGGATCGCCATTCACGGCTATAACTTTTTCCTGGGTGCATTCGCTACCGGGGTATCGTTTGACGAGGGATTTGGATATGTTCCGGCCTGGTTGTTCATGAACACCTTCTGGAAAATACTTTTGTCGATGATATTCCTTTTTATTCTCGGTTTGATCGGATATTATTCGGCCCCCAGGTTTTTAGAAACGTCTTATTCGCTTTCAAGGATCAGACAACCCAATAAAATCAAGTTTTTATTTTTCCAGGTAGCTTTACCCTGGCTGATCGGGATCACAATTATCTTCCTGGTGAAGATTCCGAACAACATGAATTATGATACTGCCAACCTGATTACACTTGTATTTGTGGTGGCCCCGGTTTTGTTTAACCGGAATGCCAAACCGCAAAAAGATTTCAAATCACTTAAAAAGCCTAACCGTCTGAAATGGGTTTACCTGGCTGTTTTGATCATATTATTGCTTGCATTCAGAATTGGTTTGAATGATGGCCTCCATTTCAAACTGTTCTACAAGTTTATTTTCTCGCTTGAAGTAATTCCATTATAGAGAATAACCACTATTCAACCAGTTCAAAATCCATTTGTTTTTTGGCAAGATTGATCTTTTTAACCCTTATTCTGATCGGATCTCCAAGTTTATATTCTTTTCCGAATTGTGCGCCCATCACCTTGTAATTATCCTCATCGAGGTAATAAAAATCATCGTCAAGATAACGTAGCGAAATCATCCCCTCACATTTATTACCGTCCAGTTCAACAAAAATGCCGTACTTACTAACTCCCGAAATCAATCCATTGAATTCCTGCCCAACCTTATCCAGCAAATATTCTGCCTGCTTGTATTTGATACTGGCCCGCTCAGCTTCCAGCGCTTTGCGTTCCATTTCGCTGGAATGTTTACATTTTTCTTCATACTCCAATTTATTTGCAGCAGATCCCCCGTGCAAATAATGATCGAGCAAACGGTGTACCATCAGGTCGGGATAACGACGGATGGGCGAAGTAAAATGGGTATAATAAGGGAAAGCGAGTCCGTAATGCCCAATGTTATCGGTTGAATATTCAGCTTTTGCCATAGTTCTTACGGCGATGGCCTCTATCATGTTTTCCTCTCCTTTTCCCTGAATTTGTTTAAAAAGATCGTTGAGCGACCTCGAAATCGATCTGGCAGAACCGGTTTGAATTTTATAGCCCAATTTGGAAACAAACTCAGCAAAGGTTTGCAGTTTATCGGGGTTGGGAACATCATGGATTCGATACACAAAAGTTTTGGGGTCTTCTTTCCCTTTTTTCTTTCCAATATGCTCAGCAACCTTTCTGTTCGCCAATAACATAAAATCCTCGATCAACCTGTTCGAATCCTTTTGTTCCTTGATATAAGCCTCAATAGGTTTGCCGTTTTCATCCAGGCGGAATTTCACTTCCTGACTGGTAAAGGCAATGGCTCCTTTTTCGAAACGCACCTTACGGATTTTTTTAGCAAGCCCATGCAGGGTCATAATTTCATCCCTGAACTGGTGCTTACCTCCCTCTATGATCTCCTGTACCTGCTCATAGTTAAACCTGAAATCAGAATGGATTACCGTACGGCCAAACCATTCATGAAGCACATTGGCATCCTCATCCAGTTCGAATACTGCCGAATAGCAAAGTTTGTCCGTATCCGGTTTTAACGAACAGAGATCATTTGACAGTGTTTCGGGAAGCATCGGAATAACCCGGTCAACCAGATAAACTGATGTTCCGCGAGTAAGAGCTTCGTCATCTATGTCTGAACCCTGTTCAACATAAAACGAAACATCAGCAATATGCACCCCGACTTCCCAATTTCCATTTTTCAATTTTTTAAGCGACAAGGCATCATCAAAGTCTTTTGCATCTTCAGGATCGACGGTGCAGGTGAAGACAGACCTGAAATCTTTCCGGTTTTTAATTTCAGAAGCTGTAATTCCGGGTTTTATTTGTCCTGCTTCCCGCTCAACCTGTTTTGGGAATTTAACGGGATAATCTACATCGGCAAGAATCGATTGCATTTCTACATCATGTTCGCCGGGTTTGCCCAGCACCTGAATGATCTCCCCGAACGGATTTCGTGAATTTCGAGGCCAGTCGGTGATTCGCGCTACTGCTTTCTCGCCGTTCTTAACGCCTTTCAGATGATTCTCCGGAATATAAATATCTACCGGAACATTGTTGTCATCCGGAATGAGAAAGGCATATTTCCCTGATAATTCAACCACCCCTGCAAACTGCTTTCTTTTTCTTTCCACCACTTCAATAATTTTACCCTCCATTTTGTGGCCTTTCCGTTTGGGCAGTAATCGTACTTTTACGATATCCCCATTCAACGAATTGAGTGTGTTGTTAGAGGCAATAAAAATATCTTCCGACAGTTCGTCTGTGATGATGTATGCCTTTCCGGTCGATTTCATATCAACTGTACCGGTCACAATATTTTTTTCAATATCTGTTTGGATGAGTTTAGGGTTAAGCTTAAACTTGCCCCGTTTCACAGTTTCGATGTCCCGGTTTGTTTCAAGCACAGTCAATATATCTTTTATCATTTGTTTACCCTGAGTATCGGTAATTTCCAATTCAGCGGCAAGCTGCCTGAAGTTGTATGATTTAAATGGATTGGACTTAAAAACTTCGAGGACAGTCTTCGTGAAAGTATTGTATTTGGGCTTTTTATTTTGTTTTTTCCTTTTTTTACGCATATGTATGAATAATGGATGTAATCAATTTGGATCAATCAATTTGAAGTTTTTGGTTGTCCAGTGAATTATTTCAAAGGTAGTATATAATTTTCAGATTATACTTATCTTTGGTTCAGGATGAGCCTGATCTCTGATTTTATATCGTTGTTTTTTCCACGGAGTTGTTATGTATGTGGTAACAGCCTCTATAAAAATGAGGAGGTACTGTGCACACGATGCAATCTGCATTTGCCCGAAACCAACTACCACAAAATGCCTGACAATCCGATCCACAAGATTTTCTGGGGTAAAATACCGGTTGTGAATGCCTCAGCTATGTATTTCTTCAAAAAGGGTGGATCGGTACAACGATTGGTCCACCAGTTGAAATACAAAGGTCATCTTGAAATCGGGACGTTACTGGGTCAAAATTACGGACACAAACTCAAACAGGAAGAGCGATACAAAGATATCGGGTTAATCATCCCGATACCACTTCATCCAAAAAAACTAAGGATAAGAGGTTTTAACCAGGCAGAGGTATTTGCCGGCGGAATTGCAGGGTCAATGCATGTTCAACTTAACAGCTCTGCGATAAAGCGCGTAGTGGCAACCAGTACACAAACCAAAAAATCGCGCTATAAACGATGGGAAAATGTTAGTGGTATTTTTGAAATTACAGATAGTGCTGTTCTCGAAAATAAACATATCCTGCTGGTGGATGATGTAATCACAACCGGATCAACGATGGAAGCATGTCTCACGCAACTCAATACAATACCTGGGATCAGGCTGAGTGTAGCTGCAATCGCCTGTGCCGTTCGGTGACAATTACATCATCGTACAACCGAAAAAGAGGTTTTACTGTAAATCTTTTCTCCTTCATTTGTTTCTCCGGTTAAGATAACATCATATTCGCAGAGGTCATCAGATACATAAAACCCAGCCCTTTGCAGCTCTTGCGGGGTGGTGTAATCCCTGAAAAAGAGCAGGTTAGAAAACCAGGGCACATGTGAAGGCTGCAGTTGTAAGGTAGCACTATCGGGAGGTATAAATTCAGCAGGAAGTGTTCTATGTTTGTAATTCACAAAAATGGCATTTTCCGGCAAAGGAATGTTCCCGAAATTATCCGTTTTTGTTTGTATAAAGATCAATCCCCTGATGGTGTAATCTCCTAACAGGTAGGTTTTGTTAAAAACGCTGATCCGGTCAATCTGTGCAGGAAACAATCCAATCAATGCAGAGGGATCGGTAACCGGAATTCCATCAACCAGAACCAGGGGATCGTTGTATGTGATCTGTGAAATGTTATCAAAAACCGTTAATTGATAACGTCCTCCTCTTTTCCTGAATTTTACCCAGGTGACTATTTCATTAAAAACTTCCTGAATTGACGACATGGCTATATAATCGGAAAGGACAAATGTTTCGACATTTCCGCCAAACCAGTCAGGAATAGCCCTCAATGGGCTTGTTTCAATTTTTACCGGCGATGCAAAGTGATCCGAAGCAGTGCTACCGAGCAGTATACTTTCCAACAACTGACGGTCGGAGGTGTCGAAACGCTGAGGTTGATCAACAAGCGGGATAAAATCAGGCGAAAAATCATTTTGAAGCAGAATATTATAATTCTGCAAGGTATCGGTTTTAGTACACACAAATAGATCATGATTACCCTTTAAATGAGGCAGGCTGAAGAAAAATGTTCCATCAGGTCCTGTAGTACTGGTATGCAATTGCAATTTATCACTTAATACGGAAACATAAATCCTTACATTCCCCGCAGGCTGTCCGGTTCTGCCATTGTTCACCAAACCTACAAGAGAAACATCGCGTATATCAGGCAGATACCCTAAACTTTTGTTTTCTTTTAATCCTGATGCTTTATTCGTTGAATTTAATGCATGGGATGCCATGTTCATCACGGCATCCACCTGCCTGGTGATATCTTTGGTAACATGTTCCTTAATTGCATCTCTCAGCAGAAAAGGATTTTTAATCAATTGAGCCGGCAATCCTGATGAAAGCCAGTTTACACTTCCCGCTTTCACTACCTTTAGTTGCAGATTTTTAATTTCGCTGAGATCAACCGTTGCCGTATCAAAATCGATAAAAAGCTTATCCCCGGGTTTACAACTATTCTGTGAAACAGCTATTTCAGGCCCACTGGCTTCCTGTGCAAAAACAAAGAAAGTGGTTTTAGCAAGTATCGGGTTGCCTGGTGCTTCAACATGGAGTGTCAGCATTCCTTCGGGTAGAGACTTACCGCTGATACGAATGCCATTTAGTAACGACTCACTTTCCCATTTTTGGGTAAAAACAAGGTCTCTGTCCTGCGACCATATCAAAACTGATAATGGTCCATCAAACTCAACTGATTGAATATTACCATACAGTTTTATCAAATATTCCTGACCCAAATCTGAAGCTGTTACTGCCACTCCGGATTCCGATGCAGGAAATGCTAGCGAAATGCTGTCACCTGAGCCATTAATTGCTTCTAAAAAATAGACCGTGGTATCAACAGGAGTAAAAACTGAAGAAGCCAGGTAAGAGCTCAGCACATGAACATCACTGTACTTTATGCCTGCTGAACCGGTAATGGCTATTCGCTGAAAATCTTTCGCATCACCTTTCGGAAAGAAAAAAGTAACCGGGTTGGGGATGTTTTGCATAAGTTTTCCAAAACCGGTAAAGATTTCAATATCATTTATAATTTTTGACTGTGTACCGGGCAATTCAGGATTAATGACCGTAATAACCGAATACGCATATGAATGGGGATCAAAGTTGCGCATATACCTGGTATAAGCTCTGATAAAATAGGAAGAAGTGGGCAATTCATCAGGAATCTGGATGAACCCGGTCACGATTCCATTATGAAGGTAAAATTTTTCCTGTGAAATAATTTTATTATCTGCCTGAAATAGTTCAACATACAGGATATTGCTAAACCTCTGGTTATTGTGGTTTTCAATTTCACATCCAGCAGAAAACCAGATCGTTTCTCCGGCGAAATAAAGATCCCTGTCGACAGAAATTGTTACGGATTCTTTTGGCAGATCATTTTCCCCACTATTTAATCCGGCGGCAAAGAGGTTTATGTTCATTGCTCCTGCAAGAAGCAAGATCCAAAACTTTTTATTTATTCGATTTAATTCCATACATTAATCCTCCCAGAAAGCTGGCTTTTCGGTTTTTCCACCTCCCGTTCTGCAATCGATACAATATGTATTCGGAACAGCCCTGGCCCCTCCCGGGCCTGTGGTAACATACTTAGGCCATTCCCTCGGGTCATTTGTCCTGAACATCATCCCGTATTCCTCATAATCCAACTGTTGTAACATACAGTTTGAATAATACATGGGTACAATTGGTGGAGGTCTGTTTACAAATATCCTGAGGGAATCAATTCCGGCGGTGTGAAAATATCCCAGCACTGGTTCTGTATTATCTTTTATGTTGTGCACATTCCCCCGAATTTGATATGGCAGATGGGTATACAAACTTCCACCTTCGGTATTTTGCTCCTTTACGTCCTCCCAGAATTCGAGAGCTGCATCAGATATAGTGAGCTGCCTGACAAGCAAACTATATTTTTTTGAAAATATCCTGTTATCAAACTGAATATAATGAAGGGGATAATTTTCGATTAACGGCTGACTGAGCTCATGGGTACCTGCAACAAAAACAGATGGCACTGATTCGGTTTTCCAGCAGGTTTTTAATGAATCGGGATCTGGAAAATCATGCAATGAGCCATTATAGAAATAATAAATCAAAAAATCGACATCGTATTCCCATGTTTGTTCCATGAGCCAGCGTAGGTTAAAATCTGAGCCATCCGATTCTTCAGAACTAATGTAAAATTGATAACCCGGAATATCAAAGGGGAAACTGCCGTTACTACCATATTCCACCTGTGCATAAACGGTATCGATCCCCACCGGGTCTGGAATGGTGCCGAATTCAGATTCATAAGTGTTGCCATCGGGTTTGCGGATCCTCAGTTTGTAAGCCTTACCGACTTCCCCTATGAGTTCTCCCGGCACTGACCGGTAGTTTCCGATTTCCGATTCAAACAGTTGATATTCATTGCCATTTTCATCCAAAATAAAAACTGTACAGCCAGGTAACGGAGAATAGACAGCATTCTCAAATCCGGTTGAATTTGATAATTTCACTTCAAACGGCCCGTTTCCATTTGTGATCATACCTTCAACCGTTAAAAGGTTTTGATAACTGTTGTCGAGCTCAGGCCAGTAGGGATCTTCACACGAGGTGACAAGGACTATTAAAATGCCTGTGAAAACAGCATAAAGAAATCCAGGCCCGTGTGAATTTATTATGTTCATTTGATTATTCATCGATCCAGAATTCAGGTTTCACAATAGTTCCACCACTTTGCCTGCAATCCATACATTCCTGTGGTGGAAGAGCTCCAGCACCTCCAGAAGTGGAAGTGGCATAAACGGGCCAGGTATTGGGTGGCGAAAGCGAGATCATTCCGAAATTTTCAACATCTACTTCGGTAATTTCGCATACCGGAAAATGGAACTGCACCGAAAAAGGTGGCCTGTCAACAAAAATCCTTTTCTCAGTAATACCTGCAACAGTAAATTCTCCGAGAACAATTTCATCGGGATTGGAAACGCATACAACATTACCACGAACCTGGTACGGTTGCCGGGTAAATAATCCGTCCTGGTTTTCCTGCAATTCCCTGAGTTTATCCCAATATTCCCAGTTCTGTTTGCTTAGCGTGAACATGCTTACCTGCAAGCTGTATCGAATAAATAATTCGCGGGTTTCCGTATCTACAAAATGCAATGGGAAGCGCTCCAGATTTTGTGTATTCAATTCCTCTGTTGAAGCCGTGAAAATATTTTGAACCGTATATGTTCGCCAGCAGGTTTTTAATGAATCAGGATTTGGAAATTGCCTAAGGTTGCCATTGTAGTAAAACCGAACTTTAAAATCAGCCTGATACTCATAAGTGGCCGACAAAAGCATCATAAAATATCGGCTTTCCCCCTCAGACTCTTTGGTATTCATATAAAACTGATAGCCTCTCAGGTCATAGATTTCATCCTCCGCCGGCACCGATTCCAATTCAGCATAAACCCTGTCGATTTCAACGGAAGGCATTAACATCGCAAAATCAGAAACATACAAACTACCGTTGGTTGTTTTAATTTCAATCCTGTATTTTTTCCCCGGCACACCTCTGAAACCGGCTGACTCAGGTGTCAGGTAAATACCATCTTCCTGTTCGGCTAAGTACACCTCATTACCCTGCTTATCAGAAATCTTAACTTCTGCATCTGTTTCCGGAATAAACCCTGAACTGCCCGGCCTGACCGATCTCGATAGAGTAACTGTATATGGCCCAGGCTGATCGGAAATAAAACCATCCACTACAAGCAGGTTGTCGTATCCCTTTAGCTCTGGAGAATATTCATCTATACAGGTAGAACAGCCTAGCCACACACATAAAAACAATATGATATGCAACGTTTTATTCATTGTAATTCCCGAGTTTCAGGTTATATGTAACTGAAAAAATGGCTGTTCCGAAAATTGAAAGCCGGTATCCTTTTATGTTACCTTCTTCGGAACGAAAATAAACCGAATAGGCATTTCTGCGGGCGGTAAGATTATAAACCGAAACATTCCACGAACCGTGTGCAAACTTTTTAGATTTCAGGTTTCCTTCGATGTTAAATGACACATCCACCCTGAAATAATCGGGTAAACGGTATTCATTTCTTCTGGAATAATTTACCAACTTGATGTCGTTCTGATAATAAATAGCCGTAGGGTATGTTACGGGTCTTCCGGTTGCATACACCAGGTTTCCTGAAAAACTTAACCGTTTTGAGATCTTATAATTGGCAACCAGGTTTAAAGCGTGTGGTTTATCATAATTTGCCGGATAAGGATCTCCAAAATTATTTTGTTCGCCGGTTTCTTTATTATCAACCAAAACCGTAGCTTTCGAAAAGGTATAATTAATCCATCCATTCAAACGGCCGGCGGGCTTTTTAATCATAGCTTCGAGTCCCCAGGCAGTGAGTTTACCCTGCACAATTTCAGTTTCAGGAAGTTCATTGGCCAGCAACCGGGCACCATCTTTAAATTCAACCAGGTTGTTAACTTTTTTGTAATATCCTTCCAAAGAAACTTCGAAAATATCAGCCAGCACATTACCATAAATCCCGCCACTGATCTGGTTGCCTGTCATTGGCTGAATGTTGTAATCAGCCATTTTCCATGAATCTGTGGGTGAAATAGCTATGGTATTTGAAAGCATAAAAATATATTGATGAAGCCGGTTATAGCTTGCCTTTACCGAAAGGTTTTCAGCCAGTATATACCTGGCAGAAATTCTGTAGTCAAGTCCGTTGTAAGTTTTAATTCTTTCATTATTCCCAAAACTTAAAGTATCTGAAATTCCGGTAATCCGGCGGGGTGAGCCTTCCTGATAAGTATAAATTGTTTTCGGGCCGAGATAGTTAAAAAGATTAAATCGCAAGCCACCCGACAACATCACATTTGGATTGATTTCCCATTCATCTCCAACAAATACGCCGCTTTCGACACCCTGTTCAGGTTCAAATTTCTTTTCACTGACTTCAGAGGCTTCATTTAAAGGAAGGTAATCACCTGTGTGAGACTCGTATAAAACAGAATTTAAACCTACAGTAAGGGTATGTGAGGCGGCAGGATTTATAATTATTCCACCTTTTATTTCGGTATGCTGCAAATCATAGGAAAGTTTATAAGCAAACTGGTCATATTCCATATTACGATCCGTATATCCGAAATTACCGCGAATCAGAGAAACTTCAAGCGACTTATCATTTCGCATATAATGGTTCCAGGTAACTGCACCACCTGCATTGTGGTACTCATTTTCAGTAAGTCCTGCAATGTTGGCCTGATCATAACTATAATAACCGAATAACCTGATCTCATTGCTGCGATTCAGCTTCACCGCGAAATTCGCCAGCCCATCACCAAAATATGCTTTACTGTTTCGCAGGTCCAAATTTTTCACCGATCGCAATATCCAATTCGAATAGGTTGATCTCAAACCGATCATATAGCTGCTTTGATCTTTTATAACCGGTCCTTCGACCATAAGCCGTGTGGTTACCGGGCTAATACCTCCGCTTGCCCTAAAAGATTCGAAACTCCCTGTTTTTGCAGTGATGTCAAAAACTGACGACAACCGGCCTCCGTATTCAACCGGTATACTCCCTTTATAAAGTTTAAAATCATTTACTGTTTCAGGATTAAAAGCAGAGAAAAAACCAAATAAATGTGACGAATTATATACCGGTACCCGGTTGATATAAAACTGATTTTGGTCGGCCGGACTACCGCGCACATTAAACCCGGAAGCGCCTTCGCCCACTGTTTGAACACCCGGCAACAGCAAGGCAACCTTGATGATATCCCGCTCTCCGAGAACTACCGGTATTTCGTTCACGGTTTTGATCGAGATTTTTTCAAAGCCGGTTTGGGCATCCCGAACATTCCTGTCTTTATCGGAACTTACTACAAATTCCTCAAGCGTAAATAATTTGGGGACGAGTGAAACATTCAGTGTTCCGTTTGATAAAATTTCGAGGCGATACTTTTCTGTTTCACTCTCCAAACTGCTAACCACCAGGGTAAATGTTCCTTTGGGCAGTGTAAATGAATAATTTCCATTTTCATCGGTGGTTGTTCCTCTTTCTGTTTCTTCGATGTAAAGATTTCCGTTTACAATGGGCGCTCCATCAGTTGCAGAAGTTACACGGCCCGTCACAACAGCCTTACGGGATTTAATTCCGTTTTTCCTGTCGCCGATCACCACCCTTTTAGCTACCAGTTCTTTTCTGGTTTTCAAAAAATTTGTCCGTTCTTTCACCTGGCTGGTTGTATCGTATGCCACCATTATCTTTTCAGGATGATAAAAGAAATCATCCGGCAAGGTTGTTTCTAGCTTGTTCCCGGATATGAAATAGTCATTTTGCGAAGTTTTGGAGATCTTCAACCCAAGCGGTGAAAGATTTTTCTGAAGTATATCAAACAAAACCGATGTATCGTTTTCAATGCGCACATTAAATTCGGGGATGCTGTCAGGATGATAAAAAATCCGCACATTGTATTTCGATTCGGCTTTCTGCACAAACTTTGCAAATGACAATCCGTCCATCAAGCTGTCGATCCGCTGGTTCATCTGCTGGGCATGTATGTTTTGAACAAACAACAGCGCAGCAAGGATGGCCGGCAAGATTTTAATGTGATATTTCAGATAACTTTTGCTCACAATATCGGATCAGTGCATTTAGTTCATCGTCCTGTGCTTTTTTGTATTGCAGATTCTGTTGTCGAAAATATTTCTTCAGTTGTTTTCGGATGGGACCGAAAAATCTGAGAAACGACCTTTTGCTATTCACCCTTTCCAGTTGTTTCCCCGAAAAAATAAAATAATCGTTCATCAAACGTGAATAGGCCCCATAAGGATTTGACTGGGAATATCTTCTTACAAAATCTTTATGGTAAACCTCAAAAAACAACATGTCGCTACTTCTGTATATAATCCTTCCAAAACCCGATACATTACCGGTTGTATCAGCTTGAGCCAGATTTTCGAAAACAAGATTTTGAATGGTAAAGGCATCAATGATTTCCGGGTCAGGAAGAAATGCCCTGGTGATGTTTTTGTCCGGTTCCGGCTTACCAATGATCAACCGATCGCTGTTTACATTGTATTTTAATTTCAGATTTATAAACCGGTCTCCTGCAATGACGGCATTTCCATAGTTCCAATCGTTTTCGGTAAGATAGGGATGGTTTTTTGCAAGGGGATGTTCAGGAATATAAACCAAACCTTTGAATAGCATGTCATCGGGGCCATATGCCTTTTCAGCCAATGCTTTCAATGAATCTACTGAAATGGTCTCCAAACCTTTTTGAACATCCTGCGTGTAGCCTGTAACAGCGATGAAAGCACAAACCAGGAATATCAGTTTCAGGCAGTGAATGAGACAATTCCGGTGGCCAAAACAGAAAGTAAACATTTCGCAGATAAAGTTAGGAAATACATTTTCCGGATGTTTTCAGATCAAAAACATACATGTTGATCTGAAATAAAAAGGGAAAATAAAAGAGGCTGCCCGTTCGAACAGCCTCTTTTATTACTCCGGGAAAACGATTAATATTTAAATTCGATTTCCATATATGAATCTTCAAGAACACCCTGCGGTTTTTCAACGGCAGTGATTTTCAGAACACCGTAGAACCAATCGGTATCGCTACGTTTGGTCCTGAAGAAATAAACTTCACCACCAGCTACATTGTCATTCATCATAACCGGATTTGAAAAATCCATGTTATAGATGGTCAATATGTCGGCATTGGCAAAGTCAGCAGAAGTTCCCATCACGAATTCGGCATTGTTCATTACCTTAAATCCGATTTTTGCAGGACCACTGCTAGGATATTCACCGGTGATCTTCATATCTACATTAACACCTGCTGTAGTATCAACCACCTCCATATGAATAAAATCGTAAGCGAGTTTATCCATCATGTTCAAAGTGAATGATTCTGAATTTTCGACCATAATCGGTAATATTACTACTTCCGATTCAAGCGATTCGGTTCTGCCTGCATCACTGGAAGCAATAATATTTACAAAAAGTGTATCATCTACATTATAGTCAGCACCTGTAATTTCGAAAGATCCCGTTGCACCCCAATCACCGGTTTTATCGGTATAATCAGAAAGTGCTCCGACTTTTGTTTGGATAGTTACATCCGTTACAGTAGCAACGGCAGGAGTCACCTTGTATTCAAAGGTGAATGTAGTGTCGTTACGATGGGTAACATCCGGATAATCGGCATGAATAGGAAAGTCGACTGCAAGGCTATAAAACCTGGTGATTGATTTTCCGCTAAAACTTGAATTCATTTCAAGATCTACATAAGCCCCCGGTTGTTGGTCTTCAAGGCCAATTGTGGCGTCGTCATACGTTGTAGACCCATCGCCCCCCGAAAGGGAGATACTTCCAAGGTCGGCTGCTGGAGCTTCGATTTCTGTTTCTTCATCGGCTTCCATACCACCAAGGTTGGTAACCGAAACCGACGAGAGATTACTCTGCTGATTATCGATCTCAATGATGGCTACCCCATCAAGCGTAGTGTAGCCTCCTGAGACCAGGAACTCGGTACCCAGATCATTTGTTTTAATAACATCTTCCTTTTCACAGGCAGCGATAAAAATGATCAGGGTTGACAATATGATTAATTTTATATTTTTCATGTCTCAACATTATTAAGTTAATTAATTTTTATCCCAAAATACTTTCGTTATCATTTTATCCTCTGCGGGAGAAAGCAACTGGATTGCGGCCTGATAGTTGGCTGCATTCAAAGTTTGCTCGTTGATCGGATAGGTAAACCTCCGGGGCACATCGCCATCTTCTGTTTGACCGGCAGGCGGAATATTAAGGGCAGGAGCATCCAGTCTCCTGTAGGAAGTCCATGCTACCAGTCCACGGAGATAAAAGGCTATCCAGGCCTGTTCACCGATACTTTGCTGCCAGTTGGCTGCATCATAAGCAACAGCAGGTTTGGCTGCATAAGCAGCAGCCTGATCTGCGTTCAGTCCCCAGTATAAAAATGATGCGGTGATGGCACTGTTGTAATAACCTTCAGCGCTTCCGCTAACACCATATCCACGTGCAGCAGCTTCTGCCAGGTAAAATTGAACTTCTATTCCGTCGAGGAGTGTCATCGGGAAGTCTGCTTCCTGGATGGGATCAGCAATATGGGTATAATTTGCGAACGGGCTGCTTTCGCCATAAACACCACCATCAAAAACACCACTACCGAGGTTTTCTGCAAAATAAGCAGTCCTTCTCGGATCTTCCAGGTCATTCATCTTATCCACGAGGGTATTGGCAGCCACAAAGTCATGACGTCCGCTTTGCACCAGGTCAACATATAAAGGGTTGGAGTTAGATCCACCGAGGTAAACCAATTCACACCTTTCGGTTGGAGCAAAAGCGCCTTGATAGGCACCTTCGACAACACTTGCTGCAAAAGCTCCGTCGACGTCAGCCATGGTGATACCCATTTTTACAAGTAATGAATTTCCGAATTTGATCCACATGGCTACATCACCACCAAAATAAAGGTCGTTTGCACCGAAACTGCCATAATCGGGGTTCAGCCCATCAACAGCAGCCTGTGTTTTAGAGATCAGATCACGGTAGATATCATTACCATTGTCATACGAAGGTAAAATGTTATCAATGTCGAGTGCATCATTATAAGGTACATTCCCGAAAATGTTAACCAACCTTTGATAACAATAAGCATTACACATATCAATGATCAGCAGTTTGTTGGCTTTTGCATTCACCGCCTCATCACCTGCGGCAGGTTCTCCACTGATCACTTCTTTGGCATTTTTGAAATCCGCCAGAATATCACGATAGTATGTTCTGAAAACAATATCCGGGATGGTCCGGTTAACGATATCGTAGTTGGCTTCATCCGTATAGGTTGTTTCAGTCCAGTACTGAGCTATAAGTTTCCAAATGTTTTCATTAACATTGGTACTGGCTACCTGGTCGGCCAGAGCTTTCTGCGCATTCGCAAAAACGAAGTCGCCAGGCACTTCCACAGGATTCTTTTCATCCGTATTGTATTCCTCGAACTTGTCTGTACAGGATATTGAAATCCCGATCAGCAGCATTACGATTAAATATATTTTTTTCATAGTAATTTAATTTTTTAGAA
This sequence comes from Bacteroidales bacterium, assembly GCA_020438135.1. GTDB lineage: Bacteria > Bacteroidota > Bacteroidia > Bacteroidales > JAADJA01 > JAADJA01. The sequence goes on from JAGQVF010000125.1 coordinate 27,815, forward strand.
TTGAAGATTTACAGTAAAACCGACATTTCGTACCGAAGGCATCACACCACTTTGCCATCCCTGAACATTACCGGCACCCTGACTGGCTTCAGGATCAGCATGTGGAAGCTCTTTGTAGAGGATCCAGAGGTTCGAACCTACGAGACTGAAAGAAACACCCTGAAAGAAGGATTTTTCCAGCATACTCGAAGGTAACGAATAGGTTAACGTCGCTTCACGTAATTTGATGTAGGTAGCATCGTAAACAAAGGCTGCATTCGGATTTCTTGACCAGCCAAATACACGGTAGTCATCACCTGCAACTCTGATATCGTTTTGTGATCCGTCTTCCTTAACACCTTCCAGAATAAGTCCTCCACCTTCGTCGATGGGATTCCTGACCGGATTACCCAAATCGTTGGTAAATACGGTTTCTTCATACAATCCTGTACCCAGTCCGTAGTAGAGGTCGAGAGAGAAAATGCTTCCACCCTGTTGCATATCTACCAGGAAGCTGAAAGCCCAGTTTTTATAAGTAAAACGGTTGTTGATACCGCCTGTCCAATCCGGGTTAATATTTCCGAGTACAATATCGGAAGTTCCTGTTCTTTTGTAATAACCGTCATCACCGACTACTTTGTTTCCATTGCCATCATACACAAAGTCAGTACCCTGGATGGTTCCGTAAGGTTCTCCAACCCTGGCATTGATGGTTACACCACCTTGCAATGATGCAAGCTGAAGGTTTTCAACACCTTCTTCCAACGAAACAACTTCATTGGCATTGGTTGCCCAGTTGGCTGTGATATCCCACCTGAAATTTTCGGTTACAACAGGTGCCCCGAAAATCATCAGTTCTATACCTTTGTTTTCAACTTCACCGGCATTTACATATTTCTGTGAATAACCGGTTGCATAAGAAACGGCTACCGGAATAATCTGGTCAACTGTATTCATTTGGTAAACAGCAAAGTCGAATCCCAAACGTTTTTCAAGGAAGTACATTTCAAGACCTGCTTCCATACTGTTTGTCCTTTCAGGTTTCAGATCAGAATTGTTTTTCCTGTTGGGTAATGAATACAAGGGAACTCCGCCATACACAGGATTTCCATCATAGGTATCCAATATACTTCCCCAGGGAGCATCGTTACCAACCTGGGCATAACCAACACGTACTTTACCGAGTTGGATCCAGTCAACATCCAGGACATTAGAGAAAAGGAAACTTCCTGAAACCGAAGGATAGAAATAAGCATTGTTATCTTCCGGTAGAGTTGAGGACTGGTCGCGACGGATGGTTGCATCCAGGAAGAGATAATCTCTGAAACCAAGTGAAGCACTGGCATAGATACCATTTACACCGATCCTTTCAAAACGCTCCTCAGGAGCCAGCATTTGATTTACACTGTTTCCGAGTGAGTAAAGATCGGGAACAACCAATCCACCATCGGTTGAAGCAAACACCTGGTCGAGCTTTGACCTACGAATATTGGTACCAAGTAAAGCATTCAGGTTGAAATCTTCATTGAGGTTTTTGTGGAAACGAAGCATCAGATCGAAGTTATCTTCGCGGAATTGTTTATTGAGTCTGGAATAACCGGAAGTAACATCAGAACGGCCGGCCGTGGTACCAACTCCAAATTCGCCTGAGGCAGAACCGATCGCTTTGCGTTCTTCCTGAATTTCGGAATAAGAATCGGTAGAAAAACGAGCCATCAATCCAAGATAATCTGTAATTTCCCAATCGGCCTGTACGTATCCGATCAACCTGTCGCGTTCGTCAGTTGTATAATTCTGATATCTTACCCAGTATGGATTGTCCCAATATGCAGGAGCCAGATTTCCGGGTCCTACAGGATTCCAGGTAATGTTTTCTTCTGTTGCTTCATACAGATCTTTTTGTTGTTGATAGTCAACATTCATTTGATTCCACTGACGGAATGAAGACAAAATATTGTCGCTGTAACCGGTTGCATTTCTTCCTTTCCCATCGGTATTTACATAGTTGATCTGGGCCGACACAGAAAGGTTTTCCAGAATCTGGTATGAACCGTTAAACAACACATTGTTTTTAACAAGATGGCTGTTAGGCATGATACCGGTCCGATCCTGATTGGTATAAGATAACCTGAAGGTAGTTTTTTCACCTCCACCTGTAACATCTACTGAATTGGTAAACGACCATGGAGTTTCAAAGAATGAAATAGGGCCGTTATCACCGGCAGCTACATAAGGAGTTGCCCTGTTGTAGTTCGGTGATTCAGGGAAAAATGCGTCATATTGATAAACCATCAGGTTTGGATCGAACTTCTGTCCGAATGATGCATCTTCGTATGTAGGAACAACCAGATCATCCTCTCCATCCCCATCGAAATCGTATTGCTCAAGTCCGGTGTAAGGAGGATCTCCGTAATAAGGTCCGTATCCTCCACCGTATTCCTGCTGGTATTTGGGGAAAGTGCTTTTGTCGATAAAACCGGTGGTTACATTCGAGCTAACAGTAACGCCGTAAATCTTTTTACGTCCGGTTACTTTTTTACCTTTTTTGGTAGTGATAATGATCACACCGTTTGCAGCACGCGAACCATAAAGTGCTGTTGCAGCAGCACCTTTCAGGATGTTCATCGATTCAATGTCGGCGGGGTTAATATCAGCAGCAGCATTACCGAAGTCATAACCATGGCGGCCACGCACCTGATCACGGGTGTTGCTGATATCGTTGTTGACCGGAACACCGTCAACCACGATTAATGCCTGGTTGTTACCGGTAATTGAAGAGAATCCCCTGATTAAGATATTGGAGGATCCACCGAGGTTACCGGTATTCTTTACCTGCACCCCAGCCGCTTTACCCGACAGGGTATTGATAAAGTTATCGGTTTTAACCCTGTTGACTTCATCGCCGGAAAGCTCCTGGGTGGCATAACCCAGTGATTTCTTTTCACGGCTGATACCCAGGGCGGTTACTACCACCCCTTCCAGATTCAGTACGTCAGGTTCAAGCGCCACATCAATCACCGATTGTGATCCAATCTCGATTTCCTGTGGAGACATACCTACATACCGAAACACCAGGACTTTGGCGGTTTCAGGAACCATTATGGAATACTTTCCATCCAGATCAGTAACAGTACCTGTGGTGGTTCCTTTTAAAAGAACCTGTACACCAGGAATCGGCTGACCGTCATCGACACTGGTGACGGTTCCCGTAATTTCCCTGTCCTGAGCATGTAGAATTTGCATTCCTATGAATATGAATGCAAGAAATAGGGTAAATTTTCTCATAACATAAGAATTTAGATTAGTAAATATGATTAGTAAGATTTATAAAAAATGAATTCATAAATTCTCTCTTTAAAAAGGCCAATTTTTAGTATGGCCTGTTCTTTGTTAAAGGGCTAAACCCTCAAAATTCTCTGCAAAATACGGATAAGATAGACGCGGCGCAAGAAAAAAATAATTTTAAATTAACATTTATTTTTTAATAAGTTCAGATTCAATATGTAAGAAAACTCGCCGACAGGTCAATTTTCAGACTCTTTTTTGGCTGTCAGCCAAAGATCGGCCGAAAAGAAATCCAAAAAACATCTTATTAGCAATCAAGAAAATATCCGATAGTAAACAGAAAACAATAAAATTGCCAGTACATATATTAAAGTACTAAACCAACTTCCGACTCCAAAAATGAAAGGCATAATGATTAACAGAATAAAAACCGCCAGGGTAAGAAAGTAACCGAGTCGCTTTAAACGCCACATTAACCATGAGCCCGACAGCAGCACAATATGCATTACCAGTCCGAATAGTCCGATAAGCAATATTCGTTGACCCGATGATCCAGGCGTATTGAAATAATCAGTTACTACTTCGCGCAACCACTGATTATAAACCAGTGAAAGCACAAATAACAGGGTCATGAAAGCGGCATAAACAAACAAAGCCACACACAAAATGGAAAGGAAAAAGGGTCTGGCAGTCCTGACCTCGCTATCTGGTTGTTTGTTTTCCTGATTCATTGTTTCATAAATTTTAACTGACTGGCATAGCCTAATATAAAGGTGGCTGTAAGCAACAGGTTGAACACGGAAAATTGCGCTGATTTAATGAAAACGAACGGCAGCAGGAGGATACAGACCTGCGCTGCTGTGTAAAAATGAAAACCTGTTTTATACAAGTTCCACATCCTGAAGGCACCAAAAAGCGATAATACGTAAAAAACGAAGCCGGCGGCAAAAAACCGTTTGCCACCGGCAAGCATAACTTCAAATTCAGAATAATCGAATGCTTCCTGATCAAAAAAAACTTTCAACTCGTCATAGGAAATGAAAACAACCAGGTTCGAGAAAGCCGCGATCCCGCTTCCAATAAAGGTTAGCACGCACAACCACGTAAGCAGTTCGGGGCGCTTCTTATTGTTACCTGATAGATCAGTAGAATCCATACGTATACCTATTCAATTATTCACCAAGGCTGCCTATAAGGGATTCAACCGCTTCAAGAATTTCGCACGATTTTACAAGGGTTTTCATTTTATTATGATCATCGTAAAGCGGGCGGTCAATATCGAGAAATTCCACATGCTTTCTTACCACCTCTTTGGCTTTTGTTACTCCTTTACCAAAATTATATTCCCTGAAATCGAGTGCCTGTGCGGCCGCCATAATTTCTATACCCAGGATACCATAGGCATTGTCGAGGATCTGAAAATTCTTGAGAGCAGTATTCATGCCCATCGAAACAAAATCCTCCTGATCAGCTGCTGCCGGAATACTTTGAATAGAAGCCGGGGTTGAAAGGATACGTTGTTCCACGATTTGCATATCAGCGGTATACTGACTCAGCATCAGCCCTGAGAACATACCTGCACCTTTTGTAAGAAAAGCCGGAAGACCAACACTGAGTGCAGGATTATTTAACCTATTCATACGGCGTTCCGACATTACGCTCACCATGGTGATGGCTGCACCGGCCATATCCATCGGCAATGAAACGGGAGTTCCCTGGAAATTGGCTCCCGACAACTGCATATTTTCTTCCGGGAAAAAGATCGGGTTGTCTCCTACCCCATTCAGTTCAATTTCTACCTGCGACTTAGCGTAGGCCAGGGCATCATGTGCAGCACCGACCACCTGTGGAGTAGAGCGCATCGAATAGGCATCCTGTACCTTGCATTTTATTTTGCCTTCTTTCAGATCTCCTCCTGATACCATCTTATTAATGGCATTAGCGCTTCTTACGGCTCCTTTAAAACCGCGAACCTCATGCAATCTGGAAGTATAAGGTTTCATGTTGGCCTTAAGTGCCTCGAGCGACATCGATGCGGCAATCTCAGCCTGTTTCAGCCAACGGTCGGCATCATACAGGAAAATGGCACTCATGGCTGTCAACACATTGGAACCATTGATGGTGGCCAGTCCGTCGCGGGCCTGAAGACCAGGAATTGGAATACCAGCTTTTTCGAAAGCCTCTTTACCACTCATGATTTCTCCCTTGTAAAAAGCCTTGCCTTCGCCCATCATCAACAGTGCGATTTGCGACATTGGGGCCAAATCACCTGAAGCCCCTACCGATCCTTTCGTGCAAACCCATGGAGTTACCCCTTTATTAAGCATATCAACAAGGGTTTGGGTGATCTCGGGCCGAACACCCGAATTGCCGTGTGCATGCACATTGGCCCTGCCCAGCATGGCTCCCCTCACCCACTCTTCAGGCATGGGATCACCAATACCGGCAGCATGGTTATAAATTAAATATTTTTGAAAATCCTTCACCTGATCGTCGGTGAGAACAACTTCAGAAAATTCACCAATGCCGGTATTTACACCATACATGATCTCATGTGCTTCGATCTTTTTTTCGAGCATGGCACGGCATTTTTTAATCCTTTCAATCGCCTGCGGATCGAGTTCAACTTTTTGGTGATGCCGTGCTACATTCACAACATCCCCGATGGTCAGGTCCTTACCTTTTATTATATAAGTCATTGTATTGAAAATTTAAATGTGGGTAAAAAATAAAAAACATAATCACAAATAAGTGCATAGGCTAAAAGCCATTTTACCCGTGAAGTGAGGTGCGGTTGATCTTAATTTTGAACATCAGATTCCAGTGAATTATCATAATTTTGCCTCGCTATTTAGCAGCTAAAGTATAAATTTTTAAAGCAAAAGAAAAAGGATGTTAAATAATTCACAAAAGTTCGAAAAAGCCGATGATCTCTCACAGGTAAAGCAAACCATAGGAAATAATACCGGGGTGCTGGTCTATTTCTACAACGATGACTGTCCGCCTTGCATCAGCTTGCGTCCGAAGGTAAATGAATTGCTTGAGAATCAATTTCCATTGATGAAAATGGTTTTTGCGGATTCGAAACAACATCCCGATATTCCTGCTGCCTACCAGGTATTTTCAAATCCCACTATCCTGGTATTTTTTGAGGGGAAGGAATTTAAACGTTTCAGCAAATATATATCCATTCCTGAATTGTCACTATCAATTGAACGTATTTACAAGTTGGCCTTTTAAAAAGTTCAAGTCCGACTGTTTCATTTTTCCGACCGATCATAAAATCAAAAGACACATTGGTGTAATCACTCACCCTACTTCCGGTCTATCGAACTATATTAGCCATCAATCTAACCACAAAAGGTTTTTACCATGAAGACACTGTGCGTCAATATCGGGTCGGGACTGCTGATTACATGCATCCTGACCCTATTGATTTTCGCAGTGAATTTGGGTGAAGTTCGCTACCTCGAAGAAAAAATACTGAATGAATACATTCCGTCGCTCACGCATAAAACATTACATATCATTTTTGGAGTGCAGGATGAAACAACAAATAAAAGCATTAAAGATCAACAAACGAACGCTACAAAAAACAAGCAGGGAAATCTTCTCACAAAGGCCACGGTAACGGATGCTCCAGCCATGGAATCGGTGATCCGTGGGTTCCGGAATTTTTTCATAACATTCCCACTCTTACTATTCATGATCATTTTTATTTTCGGATACGTCGATGTGAGGAAGATCGCGAACCGGCCCCTTCTCTGATCGGGGGCCGGTTTTTGTGATCTTTTTATCATATCACTCTACAGGCCAATAAGGCGGCAAAAGGAAAACATTTGGCATAGACTAAAAAGTCACAATTCGCAAAGCCACACTTCGTACTAAACAAAATAAATTTCCTACCTTTATCGCATTCAACCAATGCGTTATGAATACTCCTTCAGAAACCATTTCAATTATTGCTTCGAAAAAGACCGGCAGGTTGTTAAAAAAACACCTGGAAGATGTGCAACATCACTCCCGGGTATTGATAAAAAACCATGCTGATACAGGGAATTTAGGCGACCCTGATTTATTGATCATTGAATTAAAACAGGGCGTAAATGATATGATGGACCTTTTAAAAACAATTCATGATCAACTGAATGGCACCCCGGTATTGTTCATTGCTGACAAAACATCCATCCCTTCTTTTCCTGATGGGTCGGCAAACAGGCTGATCTGCGATTTCCTGGATCTTTCCACAGAAAAACACTTGCTAACGAACAGAATTAAGAACCTGCTCATTGCAGGATCATTTAACCAGCAACGGAAAGATCAAGGTATTCCACACAATCAAAATGAGATCGACCGGCTGAGTGAAACCCTCAGGGAACGCACAGAGCAATTGGGGCACGAACTTAAAGATCACCTGCATACAAGGTTCGCCCTTCAGGATAAAATAAAAAAGATAGACGAAGACAACCGTTTTCTTGAAGTGCTGATCGATACGATTCCAAATCCCGTTTTTATTAAGAACAATGAACTTCAATATATTAAATGTAACAGCGCATTCAGAGAATTTCTGGAATTACCCATGGACAGGATTCTCGGGAAATCGGCATACGACCTGCTCGAACCTGATCTGGCAGCCAACCTCAATAAAATAGATGAAGAAGTATTAGCAGACCAGCAGCCCAAAATTGTTGAAGGCTCCTATACGAAAAAGGACGGGTCGGTTATGTTTTACATGCTGTATAAAAATGTATTCAGAGATGAGAACTCCGGAGACCTTAAGTTGCTTGGCACTTTGGTAGATATTACCAGTATCAGAAGTACACAAAAGCTGATCAAAGTTCAGCATACGATCGATTACCTCTCTTCTCTTAAAAAAGATATAAAACATGTATATGAAATTATCCTGAAGCAAATCGTTGAATTTGACTGGGTCAGCGCCGGAGGTCTGTACATTCTGGATCATGAAAAAAATGTTCTTGAACTCCAGATGCAGGTAGGTTTACCGCAAACGTTTACTGAGAAAGCCCAAAAATATCATGCGGGCATGCCTCAATATGAATTTGTTATGAGCCGGAAAAAATATTTCGGATCTTACAAGGGTTTGCTTAGCGAGATGAACCAGCCAAATGTAAAACAACCCTTTGAGAAAGTGGCCATCATCCCGCTGATCGACAGCGATTCCGATTCGGTTTTGGGATGCCTGAACCTGGCATCAAATGAAAAGGTTAAAATGACACCGGAAGACAGGTTGCTTGTGGAATCACTCAGCAGCAGGCTGGCGGTTTTGCTTTCTTATGCACGTACACAGAAGGAACTCCGTGAACTCACCAACCACCTTGAATCACGCGTTGAAAAACGCACACAGGAAGTTAAGGAGACAAATGAACAGTTGCTCAAAGAAATATCCTATCATACCGAAACCAGGAAAGCACTCGAGTTTTCGGAAACACTTTACAGGGGAATTTTTGAAAATGCCCAGGATGGTATCGTATTGTTTAACGCCGAAACCTTCGAACTGGTTGAAGCCAATCACAGAACCTATACCGAACTTGAATATACATTCGAAGAAATCGCCAATCTCAGTTATGCCGACTATGTGTTTTACGGTTCAGGACTTGATCCGGCTAAAATGATCAAAAAGCTTTTCGCTGAAGGTGCCATCTCCTTTGAAGCGAAGCACATGACCAAATCAGGGCAGGTTAAATACAGGATCATCAATGCCAAACTGATCGAAATGAGCGGAACCAGGTATATCCTTGGAAACGTTCACGACATCACTGAACTTACCCTCAAAGCTAACGAATTGCTTGATAGCCGTGAAAAGTACACACATTTGCAGGATAATTTACCCGTGGGCATTTTTATCACGCGACCCGGAGGCGAAATCGAATATGTAAATAAGGCAACTCTCAATATGTTTGGATATGATACCTTTGAAGAATTCAAATCGAGGGAGGCGAGAGATCATTTCTTTAATAGTCGTGACAGGGATCAAATGGTTATAACCCTTGAAAAAGAAGGAAAGATTTCAAACTTTGAGTTCAAATTCAAAAAAAAGGGCAAGGGACATTTTTGGGGCTCTGTCAGCTTGATTGCCAGTTATGATAATGCCGGGAAATTGCTTCAGATTGAAGGAACGGTTGAAGACATTAGCATTCGTAAACTTGCTGAAAGAGAACTCAGGAAGAAAAACAGAGAGATCATCGACATCAATAAAACACTCGAAAAAAGAATTGCTGAAGCAATAAAAGATCAGCAGAAAAACCAAAACTATTTGTTGAATAAATCAAAACTCGAATCGCTGGGTGAACTGGCAGCCGGCATTGCACATGAAATCAACCAGCCGCTGGGGATCATGTCGCTCACTTTCGAAAACCTGCAGAAAAAATTCAATGCAAACACGATCGACAGCGCATACCTTGAAGAAAAGGTCAGTTCCATTCTCGGCAACATCGACAGAATACGCGATATCATCAATCACATCCGTATCTTTTCGCGCGAACAGGATGCCATCATTCTGCAAAAGGTAAATATCAATGCGGTGATACATGATGTTACCAAACTCATCAAAACCCAGTATCAAAATCATAACATAACCCTTTCACTCGATCTTTATGAAAAAATCGGATTCACCATCGGCAGCAAACTAAAATTTGAACAGGTGCTTTTAAACCTTCTGTCGAACGCTAAATTTGCAGTGGATGAAAACGAATTTTTTCTTTCAGAAACCGACTTCAAAAAAAATATCTGGATCAGAACATACATTCAAAACAACAAGATCAAACTCGAAGTGGAAGATAACGGTATCGGGATACCACCATCGAAACTCGACAAAATATTCGATCCGTTTTATACCACAAAACCGGAATGGGTCGGAACCGGATTGGGATTATCAATCGTATATGGTATTGTTAAAGAAATGCACGGAGATATAAAAGTGCACAGTGAAGAAAAAAAATATACACGATTTGAAATAATTTTTCCCAGATTTCCTGAAAATGAGTAAATTTGTCTGTCAAACCATAATACCAAAAGGATAAAATGCGAAGCCAAAATGTACTTATTTTAGATGATGAGAAAGGGTTCAGGGATGAGATCGGTGATTTTCTATCGGATGAAGGTTTTCATGTAGTTTCCGCAGGCATGCCTTCGGAGGCTGTAAAACTTATGGAAACCGATAAAATTGATATCGGGCTCTTCGATGTGCGACTTCCGGAGCGAGATGGCATCGATCTGCTCGGAGAAGTAAAAAAGAAATATCCCAACATGGAGATCATCGTCATGACCGGATTCGGTGATATGGCCACGGTGATCAGAGCAATGCGATCGGGGGCTTCTGATTTTCTGAGCAAACCTTTCAAACTCAATGAAATCAAAGAAACCATCGAGAGGGTATCCAAATACCAGCGCATTAAATCATATCATCATCTTAACGATAGCACCAACCAATCCCCTGTAGAAGGATTGATCGGTTCGAGCGATGCCATTAAAAATGTTTACAAACAACTTTCGCAGGTCGCCAAAGCCGATGATGCAACTGTTTTGTTCACAGGCGAAAGCGGAACCGGTAAAGAACTGATGGCACGCATCCTGCACAGCTTAAGTAAACGAAGTGGTAAAACTTTCCTGCCGGTTAACTGCTCTACCATTCCGGATGAATTGTTTGAAAACGAATTTTTTGGCCACACAAAGGGCTCCTTTACCGACGCTAAAACCGACCAGGTAGGGATTTTTGAAGCAGCCGACAACGGGACTCTTTTCCTGGATGAAATCGGTGAAATGAAATACACCATTCAGGCAAAACTGCTCCGCGTGATCGAAGATAAAAGCGTGAGCCGGATAGGAACACACAAGGATAAAAAAATCAATGTTCGGATACTGGCAGCCACCAACCAGGATCTGCAAAAGATGATCGAAAACAAAACCTTCAGGGCCGACCTGTTTCACAGGCTCAATATCCTGAATATACAGATGCCTCCCCTGCGCGAACACAAGGAAGATATTCCCGAACTATTTGACCACTTCACACAGTTTTACATTAAAAAACTTGACAAGGAGATCAAAAGGATAGACAGGAATATTTTGCCAGCACTGCAGAAATATAATTTCCCGGGTAATGTAAGAGAGTTGAAAAACATGATTGAAAGAGCTGTGATCATGTGCGACTCGGAAATCCTCACCATGGATTGTTTCAATAACCTCGATCTGTTGATCAATGAAAACAAATATGCAGATTCTACCATCGGAAATTACCTGAGTTTGCCGGCCATCGAAAGAGAGGCCATCGTCAAAGCACTCCACCGTTCGAAAAATAATAAATCCAAAGCTGCAAAAATGTTGAGCATCTCCAGGCAGGCGCTTGACCGTAAAATGCAGAAATACGGAATTAATTAGAGCAATACTGCATCTTACAATTTTTCATATATACCATTTTAGTATATTTACACTGCACACAATGCACATTATATAAGCATTTCATAAATCCTGAATTTCGCCTTGCCCGGAAACGGGCAAATGACCATTTTCGGTCGTTATTTACATAACAACCCTATACACCTGTTTACAAGCCTTTTATAAAATACAAATAAAAGAGGCCTGTTTTATTCCATAACACATACGGGTTCCATCCATACTAATACATATCACTCTCTATCTGATAGTTACAAATATGGCAAAGGTCTTGCATAAGGAATGATCGCCCAAGCGCCAACTCTTAACCATCATGAACATCTTAATACAAATCAGAGAACAATCAGCGGATCGGGAAATCCGCGAGTTCACAGAAGCCGATGGAAACCAGGTTTTCATCTCACACTCAACCGCAGAATCTATCGGTTATCTCAGTGCAGAGATGATCGATCAGGCAGTGATCAGCTTAAAGCATATTAATGATGCTGCCATACTGAAATACCTCAGCGAATACTACCCCGACATAAAAATTGTGGTGATAGCCGATAAAAAAGTAACTGACATTCTCTCTCTTTTTCAACAGGTTGAATTTACCGTTATTCATGAGCCTTTAAGGTTATCCGATTTAAAAAAGCAGCTTGAAAAAAAACTGACGCTTCAGTAACAACCAACCGGAAAAACAAATGCTGATTTATCCATTACATATTACAATATCAACCTTTTATACAAAACCTTATTTCTGTAAGATTAACGGAATCCGGGCTACGGAATTCCCGGATGTGATATTCTCTTTTATTATAAACTACTATCTGCATCACATCCTTTATATCACCAACCCGGATACCTGTTCCCTATCCGTACTACCTGAATGTTTAAAGGGAATGTCCGGGCCCGGTTCCGTTTATTCAAATGTGCGACCACCACCCTGAAAATATATATCCACCAACTGATATCAAAGAACAACCCCCCTCCATACGCTTCTGAAAACTAAAACAAAACCAGTATTAATAAAAAATTAGTTATCATGAAAAAGCAAATTTT
>JAGQVF010000008.1 GCA_020438135.1 Bacteroidales bacterium
CTCACCTCCACCCAGGCATGGCAAAAGCCGCTTGAGCAGGCCGATTTTACACTGACAGTTCCGTTTGCTATGCACCTCGATTCGCTTTCGTATGATGCCGATTCACTGTTGTTTGGAAAAGGAGAGGTTTTGTACAAATGGAATTTTGCAGATTTTATGCCTGACAGGAACTTTTTTGTATCTTTCAGCTCTATTCAAATAAAAAAGTGACTGAAAATTTCACATCCCTTACAATCAACGGAAAACCCCGTTCCAGAGAACATCTGCTCAGGGCAGCCGAAGCATACAACTCAGAATTTGCAGTAGCCGGTTGGGAAAAAAACCTGTACGACTTTATTGCCGACTGGCTATCCGATTCTCCTGAAATGGAAGTTCGCACATCCGGTTCTACCGGGCCTGTGAAAACCGCCATGGTGCCCAAAAATAAAATGATGAAAAGTGCTATGCGGACAGGAGAATTTCTGAACCTGAAAAAAAACGACAAGGCACTTCTTTGCCTACCGGTCAGTTTCATTGCAGGCAAAATGATGGTGGTAAGGGCTTTCGTCCTCGGTCTGGATCTCATCACCATTAAGCCATCCTCCAAACCACTGGAGGATCTCAATACGGATATCGACTTTGCAGCCATGACGCCCATGCAGGTTTTCTATGCCATGCAATCACCGCAAGGTTTTGAACAACTTCAGAAAATCAAAAAACTGATCATAGGCGGTGGACCGGTTGACCATTCACTGCTTTTACAGATCAGGAAACTCACTTCGGAAGTATGGCACACCTATGGTATGGCCGAAACCCTCACCCATGTGGCTTTGAAAAAACTGAACGGAAATTCGCCTGACGACCATTTTATGGCACTTAACGAAACCACTTTTAGACAGGATGATCGGGGATGCCTCGTGATTAAAGCCCCCTGGCTTAACAAAAACGAGATCGTTACGAACGACCTGGTTGATCTCATCGACGATAAAACCTTCGACTTCATTGGCCGGATTGATAACATTATCAACAGTGGCGGAATCAAAATTTCACCGGAGACGGTGGAATCGAAACTTCAAAATTACCTTGATTCAAGATTTATTATCACCGGGCTGCCAGATAAAGTTCTGGGGCAGAAAATTGTATTGATAATCGAAGGAAAAACACAACCCTCCGAAAAGATATCGAAGCTTCTTGATCGTGCCAATCTTGGCAAATATGAACATCCGAAGGAGATCCGGTTTATGTATCATTTCCCGCAAACCGAAAGCGGAAAAATCCTCCGCAGACAGATCACAGCTCATTTCTCAAACCAAAACATCATTTGAATTTACCGTTGGCAGGTAAGAGTCTATTTTTGAAGCTGCCCGTTTGCCTCTTTTTTTATCTTTGCAAATCATTAAATAAAAACCATTTAACATGCATAACAATAACTATTGTGTGATCATGGCGGGAGGTATAGGCGCGAGATTCTGGCCCATGAGCCGCACATCACGTCCCAAACAGTTTATCGACATTTTGGGAACCGGCAAAACGCTGATTCAGCAGACTTTCGAACGCTTTCTGCCGGTGTGCCCCAAAGAAAACATCTACATCGTTACCAACGAGATGTATAAACAAACCATACTTGACCAACTCGACGGAATCAGAGAAGACCAGGTATTGTGTGAACCGATGCGCCGCAACACGGCTCCGGCAATTGCCTACGCAGCCTATAAAATCCGAGAGATTAATCCTGAGGCTAAACTGGTGGTAGCCCCATCAGATCACATCATTCTGAAAGAAGACCGGTTTACCGAAATCATTGAAGGGGCATTAAAAGCTGCCGGCGAAAACAACTGGTTGCTCACCCTCGGCATCAAACCATCGCGGCCTGATACCGGTTACGGATACATTCAATTTGAGGACGGGCAGCCGCTTAACGATGACAACCGCATTCGTAAAGTAAAAACCTTTACTGAAAAACCAAACCTTGAACTGGCCAAAACTTTTCTTGAAAGTGGCGATTTTCTATGGAATTCAGGGATTTTTATCTGGTCGCTCAAAAGCATCATCGAAGCTTTCGAAGAACATCTGCCCGATGTCAGCTCTTTGTTTGAAGAAGGCAAAGAAGCATATAACACCAGCAATGAAGAAGATTTTATCAATAAGACCTATCCTGTTTGCAAAAATATTTCCATCGACTACGGTGTTATGGAGAAAGCTCAAAACGTGTATGTGATGGCCGCCGATTTCGGTTGGTCCGACCTGGGTACATGGGGATCGTTGTACGACATTCGCAGCAAAGATGAAAATCAGAATGCCGTTATCGGAAAACAGGTGATGACCTTTAACACCGAAAACTGCATTGTGAATATGCCGAAGGACAAACTTGTGGTTTTGCAGGGTCTCGACGGTTTTATCGTGGTGGAGCAGGACGATGTTTTACTCGTTTGTAAAAAACAGGACGAACAAAATATCCGTGATATCGTGAACGCCGTGAAACTTGAAAAAGGTGAAAAATTTGTTTAATCAATTAAATTTCAATACAATGAAAATCAAATATTTTGTTTTTGCTTTTGCTTTACTGATCGGGATTAAAACCACTGTTAAAGCCGATGAGGGCATGTGGGTCCCGTTGTTTATTGAGAGCCTCAATTACCAGGAAATGAAAGAGATGGGTTTGAAGTTAACCGCTGACCAGATTTACAGCACCAATCATTCGAGCCTGAAAGATGCCATTGCCATTTTCGGGCGTGGATGTACCAGCGAGGTGATCTCCGACCAGGGTTTATTGCTCACTAATCACCATTGCGGATACGGACAAATACAGGCACACTCTTCTGTGGAGCACGATTACCTGACCGAAGGATTCTGGGCCGAATCGATGGAAGATGAGTTGCCCAACCCGGGATTAACGGCTACCTTCCTGATCAGGATTGAAGATGTTACCGCCAAGGTTTTAAATGAAGTAAACGATGATATGACTGAAGAAGAAAGATACGAAAAGATCAGAAGTGCATCGGATGAATTAAAAACGCAAGCCACCGATGGTACGCATTACAATGCAATGGTCAGAAGTTTCTTCGAAGGAAATGAATATTACATGTTCGTTTATGAAACGTACAATGATGTTCGGCTGGTAGGTGCTCCCCCATCTTCGGTCGGAAAATACGGTGCCGATACCGACAACTGGATGTGGCCCCGCCATACCGGCGATTTTTCTATCTTCAGGATCTATACCGACAAAGATGGAAATCCTGCCGAATATTCGGAAGATAACATTCCTTTGAAACCAAGACATTTCCTTCCGGTATCGATTGCAGGGGTAGAAAAAGGAGATTTTGCCATGATCATGGGATATCCTGGAAGCACCCAGCGTTACCTCACCTCGTGGGGCGTAAAAATGGCACTCGATATTTCCAATCAAACGGTGGTGGATGTCAGAGATAAAAAACTCAAGATCATGATGGAAGACATGCAGGCCGACCCGGCAGTGCGAATCAAATATGCCTCAAAATATGCCCGTACATCCAATTACTGGAAATATTTTATCGGTCAAACCAAAGGATTAAAAAGGCTGAAAGTGTACGACAAAAAGAAAGCACTCGAAGAAGATTTCAGGAATTGGGTTGGACAAAATGCTCAAAGAGAGGAAAAGTACGGAGAAGCCCTCGATCTTATCGCATCGGCGTATGATCAGATCTCGAAGTATGAAAAAGTGAGAATATATCAGCGTGAGGCAATTATGCGGGGAAGTGAGATCATCGGGTTTGCTGCAGATTTCTCAGACCTGAAACGGATGCTTGGAGAAGATACTGAACAGGAAAAAATCGATGCAGAGATCCAAAAACTGAAAGAAGAGGCGGTTGACTATTTTAAGGATTACAACCTGCCAACCGATAAAAAACTGCTGGCTGCCATGATGGAAATGTACCATAAAAATATTCCGGCCGACCAGCAACCTGATTATCTGAAGGAGATCAACAAAAAATACAAAGGCGATTATGACACATACGCTGAAAAGGTTTTTGATAAATCGGTTTTCACAAGCCTCGAAAGTGTGAATGCGTTCCTGGATTCACCTTCAGCCAAAAAAATCGACAAAGATCCGGCTTATGAGGCTGCCAAAGCATTTAATAATTTTTATGTGCAGGAGTTGAGGCCGCAAACCCTGGATGCTTACGATAAGCTCGACAAAGGAAACCGTTTGTTCGTCGCAGGTTTACGTGAAATGCAACCCGATAAAAAGTTCTATCCCGATGCCAACTTCACCATGCGGTTAACCTATGGGCAGGTGCTCGACTATTATCCGGCCGATGCCGTGCATTACAACTATTATACAACCCTTGAAGGGGTAATGGAAAAAGAAGATCCGAACAACTGGGAATTTGTGGTTCCAGAAAAGCTGAAAGAGCTTTACAACGAAAAAGACTATGGTCCTTATGGCGAAGGAGATGTGATGAAAGTTTGTTTCCTTACCAACCACGACATCACAGGTGGAAACTCCGGAAGTCCGGTGATCAATGGAAGAGGTGAACTGATTGGCCTTGCTTTCGACGGCAACTGGGAAGCGATGAGTGGTGATATCGCCTTCGAACCCGAACTCCAGCGAACCATCAATGTCGATATCCGGTATGTGCTTTTTATTATCGATAAATACGCCGGTGCAAAAAGGTTGATCGATGAGATGAAAATCGTAAAAACCCGGGTGAAACCGAATAAAGAAATGGTTGAAAAAACGGAAGAAGAGCCCGCTGCAGTTGAAAATTAATTTTCTTCAGGCAATGAAAAAAAGGAAAAGTCTTTTGGGGCTTTTCCTTTTTTTATTCGTTTAACCAAATCTCTCCATACCTGTTGCAAAATCTTGTCATGAAACTTGAAACTTGAAACCTGAAACCTGAAACACCAATACATGCCCCGAAAAATAATACCTTTACTCCCTAAAAATTAATTCGTATGGGTTGGAATGAAGTTGTCACACTCATCGTAGCGGGTTTGCTGGTGGGTTTTATCAATACCCTTGCAGGAGGCGGGTCGATCATATCCCTTTCGATTTTAATGTTTCTCGGGCTGCCGGCCAACATCGCCAACGGCACAAACCGGGTAGCGATTTTCATTCAAAACATTGCCGCCGTAGGCAGTTTCCGCCAACAAAAAGTGCTCGACCACAAAAAAGGATTCTGGCTGGCTATTCCGGCCACTGTAGGCAGCATTCTCGGTGCCTGGATCGCAGTCGACCTCAACGAGGCCATTATCGAAAAAGCAATTGCCATCGTAATGCTCATCATGATGTTTGTGATCCTGTATAAACCGCAGCGCTGGCTGAAAGGCAAAGAAGAACTTCAGCATAAAAAGGTCTCCTTCTGGCAGGTGTTGTTGTTTTTCGCCATCGGAATTTATGGTGGATTTTTGCACATGGGAGTGGGATATGCCCTGCTCGCCGGTATTGTGCTCGGTGCCGGCTACGATCTGGTAAAAGCCAACGCCATCAAGGTGTTTATCATTCTGATCTGGTCGCCGGTGATCCTTTTGGTTTTTATGATCAACGGGCAGGTTAATTATATGTATGGTTTGATCTTATCCATCGGAAATGTGGCCGGAGCCCTCATCGCCTCGCGCATGGCCGTGAAAAAAGGAGCCGCATTCGTGAGGTGGGTCATTATCGGGGTAATTTTATTAACGGCAGCCCATGTTTTCGGCCTCGTCGATATTCAGCAAATGCTGGGATTTGTGAATGAATAAAATCTAAAATCATCAATCCAAAATCGTAAATCTTAAATTCTACTGGTCTTTGTATTTCAAAACTTCTTCGGAAAAATATTGAAGTTCCACACCAGCAATTTTGAACATTTCCTCCGATTCGGCCCCTTTGTGATATCGTTTTTCGCAAACCACCCTTTCGATGCCACAGTTGATGATGAGCATGGCGCAGGTGCGACAAGGCGTCATCCGCACATAGGCTGTGGCACCTTCGAGGGCGATGCCCCGGCGGGCAGCCTGTGTAATTGCATTTTGTTCGGCATGTACGGTGCGCATGCAATGCTGGCTTTCGGAGCCATCTTCATGGATCACCTTTTTCATCAGGTGACCGACATCATCACAATGGGGCAATCCGCGGGGCGAACCGACATAACCGGTAACCAGGATTTGTTTATCCCGCACGATCACGCATCCGGCGCGACCCCGGTCGCAGGTTGCCCGTTTTGAGACGGAGTGGGCCAGGTCCATGAAATACTCATCCCATGAAGGACGTACATATTTTTCTTCTGACATGATGTTCTAATTTTTCAATTGTTTTAGTATTTCCTCCACTTCCCGGTGCAGGTCGTTGACCGAACCATTGTTGCGGATCACAAAATCAGCCATTTCAATACATTTTCTGAGGTTTTGTTTGTTCGGATCGGTGGAGTCCATCTCCCGTTTTTCATTTTCGAGAAACGTTTCAAAGTCGATCTGGTCGGTTTCCGATTTCCGCAAACGAATTCTTTCAAACCGTTTTTCCGCATCAGCATCCACCGCCAACAGGGTAAAACCATTTTTTTTTCTAAGACTTAAAATCTCTCCCGGCGTTCTGATGCTTTCGATGATCGCATTTCCACCACTTCGAACGGCTTCATCGTAAAGTTGATCAGTTATGTATGAGGGTGAATGTTTTTCACGAAGTTCATTGGCCACCGTAACCATCGAATCGCGGTTTTCGGGCATTTTCCTGTGCCGTATTTCATCCAGCAGAAATTCTCTTACCGAAAAATGTTTGAATCCATATTTTTCGACCAGGTAAGCTACGATGGTGCCTTTGCCTGCTCCTATGGTTCCCGTAATGCCAATGGTTTGCATATCTGATTTATTGTTTTTTTAATCTTCTTCTAACATCCGAAAAGAATCATGAACCTGACGCACTTTCACTCCTGATATCGTCAATCCATTTGTCGACAGCAACAGGTTGGTAAGCGAGCATTTTTTCAATCAACTCCGGAGCATTGTCAGCAATATGAATGTTATTCCGGTGTTCAGGTCTTACAAATCCCTGATCCATACAGTGATCGAGGAATTGGAGTAACCCATCAAAATAGCTGTTTACATTGAGAATCCCCACCGGTTTATCATAATACCGGAGCTGGTTGTAGGTAAGCACTTCCGATAACTCATCCAGGGTTCCGAAACCGCCCGGCAAGGTAATGAATCCATCCGATAGTTGCGCCATCAAAGCTTTGCGTTCGTGCATGGTTTCCACCACGTGCAATTTGGTGAGACCGTTGTGGGCAATTTCCATGTCCATGATTTTTTGGGGGATAATGCCGGTGGTATGGCCTCCATATTCCATAACGGTATTGGCAATGATACCCATCAAACCAACCCTGCCACCACCAAATACCAACCCGATGTTATTGTCAGCAAGATGTTTACCAAGTATTTTTGCAGCTTCCCCAAATACAGGATCACTTCCCTGGCTCGAACCACAAAACACACATATTTTCTTCATTTCAGTTACACTTTTTAAAGAAGGAAGCAAAAGTACTAAATCTAAATTTTCGCGGTTTAACCTGTTAATTAATACCTTTGCATTATGGAATCAACACGTGTAAATAAAGTTTCGAGATTGGTTCAGAAAGAGTTGGGCGAAATTTTCCGGCTCGAAGAACGTGGCAGTTTCGGAAATGCCATGATCACTGTTACCAAAGCCCACGTAACCCCCGATCTATCGCTGGCGAGGGTATACCTCAGTTTGTTTGCCACCAAAGATAAAGATGCTTTGCTGGAGAGCATTCGCGGGCATTCGGGCGAAATTCGATATAAGCTTGGCAAACGGATCGGCAAGCAGGTGCGGGCCATTCCTGAACTTCAGTTTTTTATGGACGACTCTCTCGATTATATCGACCGGATTGAAGAACTGCTGGATGAATAAACAAAGTCAGGTCAACGACCAAAATATCCTATTTTTGCACGAAATTTAGATATGCAATACGATCCCATCAAACGGTCACTTGGCGAAGTTTTCAACAAACGCCCCATTCTTCGCAAACTTTTCTACAGGATGCTCGATCTGCTGCTGCTGCGTACCTGGCATGTGAAAAGGGAAATCAGAAAATGGATCAGAGAAAACGGAAAATCGGGTGAAGTAGTGGATGCAGGATCAGGATTTGGTCAATATTCCTATTTCCTCGGAAAGGAAAGCAAGGACTGGAAAATTACAGGGCTCGATGTAAAAGAGGAACAAATTGAAGATTGCAATCAATTTTTCAATAAAATCGGGTTCGACCATGTGAGTTTTCATTATGCTGATTTGACCCAATACAACGAACAAAACCGTTACGACCTGGCGCTTTCAGTGGATGTGATGGAACATATTCTGGAAGATGTAAAGGTTTTTGAAAACATTTGCCGTGCCCTGAAACCGGGAGGTATGCTGCTTATTTCTACCCCTTCTGACCAGGGTGGATCGGATGTGCATGATCACGATCACGAATCGTTTATCGATGAACATGTGCGTGATGGTTACAATATCGATGAAATCCGCGAGAAACTGAAAAAAGGCGGTTTTTCAAAATCCGAAGCGCGTTACAGCTACGGAACACCCGGAAAGATCTCGTGGCGCATCTCTATGAAATATCCCATTTTGATGCTCAACAAAAGCAGGTTGTTTTTTGTGATCCTCCCGTTTTATTATTTACTGCTTTTCCCCTTTGCCCTGATCTTAAATTACATGGATGCCAGGCAAAATCACAAAACCGGTACCGGACTGATCGTTAAAGCCTGGAAATAATGGTTTTTCCGTTCTACATAGCAAGGCGATATCTCATCTCGAAAAAATCGCATAACATCATCAATATTATTGCAGGTATTTCAGTGGCCGGTGTTACAGTAGGCACCATGGCCCTGATCGTAATTTTAAGTGTTTTTAATGGATTTGAAGACCTGGTAAAATCGTTGTACAGCAGTTTTGATCCTGCCATCAAAATTTCGGCGGCAGAAGGAAAAACCTTCGGACTTGATGAGTCGCAAAGGGCCCGGATTTTACAATTGAAGGGGGTGAATGCATTAACGGATGTTGTCCAGGAAAATGTGCTGCTCAAGTATAAGCAGGAACAAAACATCGTAACCATGAAAGGGGTTAGTCCTGATTTTTTAGAAAACAATGCCCTGGACACCATGCTGGTCGACGGTGATTTTTTACTACAAAGAAACGGCACCGAATTCACCATCATGGGTTACCTGGTGGCCTACACCCTCGGGGTGAAACTTTACGACAACAATAACCCGGTGGTGGTGTATGTGCCCAAAAGAGGGAGGATGAACCCACTTGCCCCCGATCAGAATTTCAACACCGGTTTTTTGGT
>JAGQVF010000126.1 GCA_020438135.1 Bacteroidales bacterium
TAAACATCGAACCCAATTATTTCCTGACTGTATTAAATGATGTAACCATCGCTGGAACCATGAACATCCTTTCGGATGAGACCGGAACAGGTTCGTTTCTTCCGAAAGGAGCATTAAACATAACCGGAACTTTCAATGCAGAACGGTATGTTTCAGGCGGACCTTCTCATTTCTTTTCAGCACCGGTGCAGGGATTACAATCTAACTCCCTTAACGGAGCAAATTCTGAAAAATACGAACAAAGCGGAAGCTGGGCCTCGGTTGGTTCAACCGATCCACTCTCAACAGGAAAGGGCTACCGGATTACCACAGGATCATCACAAACCTTTACCCTCACCGGATTACCTATCAATTCTGATGTTACAATCACCAACCTAACTTCAGGCGGTGGTGGCAACGGGTATCCAGCCGGACTAAATCTAATAGGAAACCCCTTTACCTGCGCCCTGGACCGTAACCACGAATCCTGGGGTTCTCAATACATGGATGCATCTATCTACATTCTCAGCGATTACAATTATAAGGTTTGGAACGGCCAGGTCGGCAACATTACAGAAGGTATTATACCGGCAATGCAGGGTTTTTTTGTGGTAGTTAATGGTAGCAATCCGTCATTGACCATTCCGGCCGATGCCAGGAAAAATGAATTTGAGCCCTACTATAAATCGGATGAAAAATTAGCCGAATATGAAATTTTAAGAATTTCATCAGGCGATATGTATGATGAAATGTTCATTCAATTCGATCCATCATCGGGGTTAAACTTCGATCCCGGATTCGATGCCTATAAATTACCCGGATCAGGCGCAGCACCGCAGATTTATTCATTTACGAACGACGGACAAAAAGTTGCCATCAATTGCATTCCTGATAACGATACGACCTACCATCTCAACCTGGGAATTGTTGTACCAGATAACGCCTTAGATATTGTAATTGAATACATCAGGACTTATACCTATTATGGCGATCTGGTATTATTGGATACAGAACCTTTTATCAAACTGGATCTTGATATCGATTCGGTGTATCATTTTTCAGCTACTCCCGGAACATACAACGACCGGTTCAAAATTTACTTTACCTATTTCACCGGGATCAATTCGATTGAAGCACCAAAGGTGGACATCTATTTTAGCAATGGCTTTTTCCATATAAACAGCAACGATTTCCTTCAGCAAGCTGAATTCAAAGTTTACACGCTTGACGGCAAATTAGCAGGTCGCAGCACCTTTTCTCAACTCAAACAAAAATCAATTAAAGCTCCTGTAATAAACGGATTGGTGATAGTTACCCTGGAAACCGGATCGCTGCAAATATCCAAAAAAATATTACTTATCCGCTGATTATAAGATATTTAGAAATGTAAATATTTATTTAAACATTAATTAATTTACCTGAAAACAGCAATCAAACCTTTGGAAATAATTTCGCAAAAAAACAACACAATGAAAAAGAATTACTTCAAATTTCTGATTACAATGATATCGGCCCTGGTATTAACGATCAATGCTATAGGCCAGAGTGTTACCATGCCCGACATCACAGCCAATGCCGGTGAATCGATCCTGGTACCTGTACACACGCAGGATTTAACCAATGTGGCAGTTGTTAAATTATACATCTACATCGACCCGACTGTATTAACCTATACAGGGGTTACGAATGTCTGGCCGGGAGCAGCAACTACACTTGTGAATTTTATTCCTTCTCAATCGATGATCACAGTTCAGTTTTTTTCGCTTGCAGGAGGAGTAAATTTCCCAAATGACAAGTACCTCGATCTGCAATTCACATTTAATGGAGGATATTCAGATTTCACTTTCGACCCCGCTTCGGTCATCCAGGAATATCCAAACCTGGCAACCATTCCTACAACATTTGTTGAAGGAAGCGTATCTTCACCATCTGTCAACTTCAATTTAACAGTTTTCCTTGAAGGAGCATATGACAGTAACACCAATCAAATGAAAACCGATTTATACAATTTCGGGATGATACCAACCGGTCAACCTTTTAATCCGACACTTCCTTATTATGGCAACAACGATCCGGAGTGGTATTATGATGGAACAGAAAACATCGCTACTTTGCCAACAAATGCTGTTGACTGGGTTTTTGTACAATTAAGAGATGCAGCAACCGCTGCTGCAGCAACCGAAGCCACTATCGTAGCTGAAAAGCCCTGCATATTACTGAACGACGGATCAGTGGTTGATCTTGATGGAGTAAGCAACCCACAATTTTATACCTCATTTAATGAGGGAGCCTTTGTAGTTATTTATCACAGAAATCACCTGGGTATAATGAGCGCCAATGCTGTAGGAGGGTTTGGAGGATCATATGCCTATAATTTTTCTACCGGATCAAACAAAGTAGCCGGTGGTGCTGCCGGATATACCGAACTTGAGGCTGGTGTTTGGGGTATGTCATCAGGAGACCTGAATGCCGACAATATGATTGACTCAAACGATAACCTCACAGCATGGAGCATAGATGCAGCCGGTCGCGGATATTTAGGTTCGGATGCAAACCTCAATGCAGAAGTAAACAACCCTGATAAAAACGATTTCGTAATCATGAACCAGGGAAAAAACGCAGGTATTCCCCAATAAACATCTTTCCCCATTCTGCCTGTTAACACAACCCGGCTCATCCTCATGAGCCGGGTTTTTAACATTCACTTAATGAGGCGTTTACATACTTAACATTGGAGTAATCTTTATAATGATTTATTAATACAAAGTTAAAAATCTGTATATCCCTCTTCGTGTTGCCTGGGATAATTTTGACCTCACAATTAACCTTTAAAAAATGTATCATCTATGAAAAAACTACTTTTACTTGCAACTGTATTAGTTGTAGTTTTCAGTTACACAATGGGTCAAAATGCTATTACCAATAGTTTTTTTGATCATGTGAATTATTCAGGAGCGTTCGGCGATAATGACTGGACCGCTCCCTGGGCTGAGTGGGATCCCGTAAATGCCACTTATCCGGTAGCCGACAGTACCATTTCTGCCGGTAATATCACAGGAAATGTGAGACTTTCTTCAGGTCAGTCTCCGCTGTTTGGAATTCAGTCTTTCACCAATCCAAGGCTCAACGATGGCTGGTTTACCGTTACCAACTATATCGGCGCTTTTGATGATTCAAATGACTGGACTTCACCCTGGGCCGAATTTGATCCGCAAAATGCAGTGTATCCACCGACTACTGTTACGATCAATGCCGGAAACATTACCACCAACACCACATGGACCAGTGGTAATGTTTACAAACTGAACGGCTTTGTTTATGTTAAGGACGGTGCTACACTTACCATTCAGGCCGGAACGATCATTCGTGGCGATAAAGCCAACAAAGGAACCCTGATCATTGAGCGTGGTGCAAAACTGATTGCGCAGGGAACCGCTGCTAACCCAATCGTTTTCACATCCAACCAGGCTGCCGGTTTTCGTACATACGGCGACTGGGGTGGAGTGATCCTGCTGGGTAAAGCGACCATCAATGTTCCCGGTGGTGTTGCTACCATCGAAGGAGGTGTTGGTTCTCAGTTTGGTGGTGGCGCTACCCCCAACGACAACGACAACTCCGGTATCCTGGAATATGTTCGTATCGAATTTCCGGGTATTGCCTTCGAACCCAACAACGAGATCAATGGTCTGACCCTGGGTGGTGTAGGAAAAGGAACCACCATGAACCACATACAGGTTTCTTACAGTGGCGACGACGCTTATGAATGGTTTGGCGGAGCTGTGGATGCAAAACACCTGATCGCTTTCCGTACATGGGATGATGATTTTGACACTGATTTCGGTTTCACCGGAAGAATTCAATTCGGTGTTGTTTTAAGAGATCCGGCTATCTCCGACCCGGGTTCAAACTCCAGGGCTTTCGAATCAGATAACGATGGCTCCGGTTCATCCAATACACCGATTACCCGGCCGTTTTTCTCAAACATCAGCGTCTTCGGTCCTTTGGCTACTACTTCTACAACCATCGACTCCTATTATGATCGCGCAATTTATATCCGCAGAAATTCCGCAACCAGTATCTACAATTCTGTGATAACAGGATGGCCGGTTGGCTTGAGAATCAACAACGATGGTTCAGAAGTTCAGGCTAATAATAATAACCTGCAAATCGAAAATACCATCATGGCCGGTATGCGCGATGATTTCTTTTACAATGCATTCAATGAAACTTATTTTAATACTGCTTCAAGAAACAACAGCATCCTCACAAAAAACAGCTCATTGCGGGTGATTGATCCGTTTGACCTGACCAGCCCCAATTTCCTTTTGCAAAACGGAAACCGGGTGTATGAACTTGACGGATGGGTGTATGTTAAAAACGGCGCAACCTTAACGGTTGATCCGGGTACTGTTTTCCGTTGCACTGAAACCAGCGGCCCCGGAACCTTCCAGGGAGCAGCCCTCATCGTAGAAAGAGGTGCCAAACTGATCGCTGAAGGTACGGCTGCAAAACCGATCGTTTTCACTTCTTCAAAAGCATCAGGCTTGCGTTCGAACGGTGACTGGGGTGGTATCATCATGCTCGGTTACGCTACCATGAACCAACCCGGCGGAACAGGGGTTATCGAAGGTGGTGTTGGCAGTACCTATGGAGGAGGCGCTTCACCAAACGACAACGACGATTCAGGTATCCTGAAATATGTAAGAATCGAATTTGCCGGTTCTGAATTTGCCCCAAACAACGAAATCAACGGTTTAACCATGGGTGGTGTTGGTTCAGGAACTACGCTCGACTATATCCAGGTTTCTTACGGCGCCGACGATTGTTACGAATGGTTTGGTGGAACCGTAAATGCCAAACACCTGATCTCTTACCGTGGTACCGATGATTGTTTCGATGGAGACGAAGGTTGGTTAGGCATGGTTCAATACGCTGTTGCAGTGAGGGATCCCGGCATCTCTGACCTCGCCGGTTCATCCAACGGATTTGAGATCAGCAACCATGGTCCTTCAACCTACCTGCCTGTAACACACCCGATTTTCAGCAATGTAACCATGTTGCTTCAGGCTTCAGCTATCACTTCTCCAAACTTTGGTGATGCTTTCAACCTGAAAGACAATACTGAAATTGGAATTTACAATACCATTACATGCGGTTGGCCCACAGGTCTCGACTTCAGCGGATCAGGCGTTATTGCCAATGCCAATGCCGGTTTACTCGATATCGAAAACACCCTGATGGCCGAAATGACAGCGCTGTATGATGGTACCGATGAGCAAACTTTTTACACAGCGCCTGCCAGGGATAACGGAACCTTCGCTAACTGTACTGACTTCATGCTGACCAACCCGTTTGCATATAACAACAATAACGATTTCACACTCATGGATGCTTCTCCGCTCTGGCACAGGTCACGCTGGACATATTCCCTTTCAGGTGTTGTAACCTATGATAATTTGTTCAACTCTCCGCTAAGCAATGTTACCATTACCATTTCTCCGAAAGAAACTGCAAAAGGCAAAGTACTGTCAGCATCTACCAACGCTTCCGGTCAATATACTTTCCCAAGGCTGGGTAACGGTTCATATGAAGTATCCATCAGCACCACCAATGCATGGCCTTCAGGAGTGATTGGAGCTGTGGATGCAACCGACGGCTTCTTCATCCAGCAACATTTCCTCGGAAACATTTCTTTAACAGGTCTTAAGCTTGAGGCCGGTGATGTAACCGGTGAAGGAACTGTTAATACAGCCGATGCCCTTACAGCAGTCAGAAGGGGTTCTGCTTTGCCCGCGCCGGCATGGGGTATTGATGACTGGCTCTTCAATGTTCCGACTATTGATATCAATGATGCAAATGCTACAGGTGTTGATATTAAAGGTATTGTTGGTGGAGACGTTGATGGATCCTATATTCCTTAATGAACCCGAATGAATAAGATTAGCAAACATCAAAAAATAAAAAAATGAAAACATTGAATTTGATAAAAATAATCTCATTTTGCAGTATCATGCTTTTTGCAACCGCAAGTGTTTGGTCACAAACAGCATCAGTGGGTAATGTGCAGTCCACACCGGGAGGCAATGTGATTGTGCCCCTCAATTTCGGCAGCATGACCCAAATTGGTTCGATCTCCTTCAAAATTGATTATGATGGTGATTTTCTGAACTATGTTACTGCCACAAACGTAACCGGTAACTCCAATTTAAATCCGGCACTTTCTGCAGCAGGAACGAACCCTGTTGTGATTTCCTGGGTAAATTATACCACTCCAACCGATTTTCCTGACGGAACCTGGCTGGAAATTGAATTTGAATATGTTGATTGTACCGCTGATGTTTCATTTGATGAATCGTCATGCCTGGTTACCGACATCTTTGCTCTTCCAATCACCGTTACTTACACCAATGGCAGTGTTGCTCCTGACGTTGCGGCACCTGCTTCAACAGCCTGGACCGGAAATGCGGATCAGGATTGGATGAATCCGGCCAACTGGGACAACGGAGTTCCGGGTTGTGCTTCTGACGTTGTGATCAACGCAGGTGCCAACTATCCCATGATCCCGGCCAGCAAAGCAAACATCGCCATCAGCAGCCTTACACTTACTGCCGGATCAGGCATCACTGTTTTGGGTTCGTTGCTGGTAAACAACAACCTGGTGATCGAATCGGACGGAAGCATCATCGAAAACGGAAATGTAACTGTATTGGGTCAAACTATCGCCGAAAGATATTGCAACGGCGGTACCGATACCTATCATTTGCTTTCTTCTCCGCTTGATTATGCACAGGCAATAATTTTCCTTGGTCATTACCTGCGGGAGTGGGATGAAACAACACAAATGTGGAACAACCTGGTTGCTCCCTCAACTGTTATGAATACTGCGCAGGGTTATTCGCTGAATGCAACTGCCCCTGAAACTTTCTATTTTGATAACGGAAACCTCAACAGCGGAGATTTTAATGTTTCCGGTCTTTCATCCACTGCCGGCGGTCCGGATCCGCTACTCCAGGGATTCCATTTGGTTGGAAACCCGTTTGCCAGCGATCTCCAGTTTACTACATCAAGCTGGAACCTGTTGAATGTTTCCCCAATGGTTTGGGTTTGGAACAGTGGAAACTATATCGTTGGTGATGGTGGCGGGACCGGAACACTTCCCGGGGACATAATCCCTGCCATCAATGCTTTCTTTGTACAGGCTCCCTCTGCTGCCGGATCACTGACTATCCCGCAATCTTCAAGGGTTCATGGATTTGTTCCTTTTTATAAAAAGGAAGTTGAAAACAGATTGGCTTTTGAGGTTTCAGGAAATGAATATTCTGATATGGCAGTTATGATGTTTGATGAAGAAGCTACTGTTGATTTCGATCAGGATATCGATGCAATGAAATTATTTGGTTTGGAAACTGCTCCGCAACTTTATTGCAAAGCATCTGATATTCCGGTAACACTCAATCATTTTCCGAATCCGGGTGCAGGATCAATTGATCTTTATCTGGAAGTTGGTGCAGATGGTACCTATACCATCAATGCGGAAGGTACGGAAACTTTTGAAAACGATGTTACTTTCACACTTGAAGACCTGAAAGAAGGTGAGATGATCGACCTCGAAGAAAATGCTTCATACATTTTTACAGCAATGTCCAATGATGATCCCTACCGTTTTGTTCTCCATTTCGGTACTGTTGGCATCGAAAATAACATGGCTGAAGACTTTACAATTTATGCTTACAACAGCGCGGTAAATGTAATTGCTCCTGCCAATGCTTCAGGACAGATATACATTTACAACACCCTCGGACAACAGGTAGTTAGAACCGATTTAACAGGAGGCAGAAATGTGATGCCTGTTGAAGCTGGAATGAACTACATCGTTAAGGTTGTTACTGAAATTGGTGTTGAAACCGGAAAAGTTCTCGTGAAATAATCTTCCGGATTATTAACCGGAAAGGTATTAACG
The DNA here is from genome assembly GCA_020438135.1 of Bacteroidales bacterium. GTDB lineage: Bacteria > Bacteroidota > Bacteroidia > Bacteroidales > JAADJA01 > JAADJA01. The sequence continues at coordinate 7,940 of JAGQVF010000126.1, forward strand.
TATTCGATTAACTTAAAAATGACAGAAAAAATGAAAAAAGCAATAAAGTTTACCGCGATATTAGCTATAGCCTTAATGACATCACTGGCCATACAGGCACAGAACCCACCCCACCCCGGGCAAAACGGGAATGGTTCCAATGTTGGGGGAGCTCCGGTTGGAGGTGGTGCTCCAATTGACGGGGGTGTATCTCTGTTGATGCTGTTAGGTGCAGCTTATGGCGCAAAAAAAGCCTACAGGATTTCTCGTATAAAGTAGATTTTGGATTCATTAAGAGAAGCCTCCCGGAAGGGGGGCTTTTT